>NZ_BAABRI010000004.1:0-248775 GCF_040362925.1 Haloferula sargassicola | reverse complement strand
GGCTACGAACTCCCCGAGCAAGCGGGCCTTGTCCTCATCGGTGTAACGTGTCCGTGACATCCGGCGATCCTGACACGTCAGCGGAGTCCGCCGAGATCGTCCCAACGGCGGTCGCTCGGGGGCTTACAAGCGGACCAGCTTTTCGGAGGAGCGATGGTTTTCAGAACTCGCTGCGGATGCCGCACACCAGGCCGCGGCCGGCGATGGGTGCAACGTCCTTGAGGAAGGAGGTGCTCATGCGGGCTTCTTCGTCGGTGAGGTTGGTGCCCTTGATGAAGAAGGTGGTTTCGACCGGTCCGCTACTAAGGACGTAGTGGATGCTGGCGTTGACGAGGACGTAGCCATCGGTCGGCAGCTCGAAGGTCGCCGTGCGGTCCTGTTTGGCCGCGTACTGGCACTCGATACCGGCTCCGAACGGACCATAGTGGTAGTCGAGTCCCGCACTGGCACGGAAGGGGGGAATGCGTGGCAGCGGTTCGCTCGTTTTGCGGTTCTCGGCGTGGACGTAGTCGGCCCGTAACGTCAGGTCGAGCTGGTGCTCATCCCCGATCGAGGAGTCCGCGGGCAGCGGAGCCTTCGGGTCATCGGAAACGACGGGTACGGAATCGGGATCGGATCCGATCAGCCGGAAGACGGTCTCGATTTCTCCGCCGTAGAACTCGGCATCGACCGGCTGGTAGGCGTAGATCGGGAAGCCATCAGCCGGATCGAAGGCCCCGGTGGGCTGGGCGCTGATGAAGTCGTCGAAGCGGTAGTAGTAGCCGCTCACGCTGCCGGTCACCCGGCCGGTGTTCTTTTTCAGCGAGACATCGAGGGAGAGCGCGTCCTCGGTGCCGAGGTTCGGATCGCCGATCTCGAAGCTGCCGGTGGCGACGTGGGGACCGTTGGCGAAGAGCTCGACGTAAGTCGGCGGTCGCTGCGCGTAGCCGAGGGAAACGGTCGCCGAGTAGCCCTCGACCGGTTCGTAGACGAGGGCGACCGATCCGCTGAAGGCATCGAAATCACGGCTCAGGCCGGCACCGAACAAGGGGTTGGTCGTGGTTTCGCTGGACTGGTGATCGTAGCGCGCGCCGAACTGCAGGCGGAAGGGATCGAAGCCGTATTCTTCGAAGAAGAAGGTCGAGTAGCTTTCGTTGTCGACCGTCGGCAGGAAGGCTTCCGAGCCGAGGGCGGAGAACTCGTTGACCTGGGTCTCGATGCCCACCGCGCCTTCGAGGCCGGCGACCGG
Organism: Haloferula sargassicola; assembly: GCF_040362925.1. Lineage (NCBI taxonomy): Bacteria > Pseudomonadati > Verrucomicrobiota > Verrucomicrobiia > Verrucomicrobiales > Verrucomicrobiaceae > Haloferula > Haloferula sargassicola. Next base: position 247,547 of record NZ_BAABRI010000004.1, on the reverse strand, counting down.
TTCATGCAGCAGCTCGAGGCGGCCGTTGAAGCCCTCGATCATGAACTGCGTGCCCGGCGCGGGGCCTTCGAACTCGGTGTGATGGTAGTCGGAGTATCCGAGGTCGAGCTTGAGGTCCTTGATCCATGAGGTGGGCGAGTGCAGGGCGCCCTTCATTTCCACACGACGCTGGCTCAGGCCGATGGTGACATCGGGCTCCGCCACGGTGCCGTATTTCGACTCGATCCCGGAATACGAGAGCCCGAGGTAGCCGGCATCGGTCACGTAGGAAATGCCGGCCCCGGCGCCCTTCGAGTGGGTGGCGCTGTTGGGCAGCACGCCGTAGGGCTGTGGAGTCCCGGGTGGGTCGCTGGAGCGCAACAGGGCCGAGCGGGCGAAGCCGGGGATCTCCAGATTTTCGGTCTCGCGGTTGAAGCCATCGAGGTGGAACACCAACGGCCCGGCACCCCAGTGGACCGCGCCGGATTGCGAGAAGAGATCGTCGGCCGTGCCTCCGGTGACCCCGAATCGTCCGCTGGGCCAGCTTCCGTCGAAGGGTTCGGTGGCGATGCGGTCATCGATCACGTTGACCACGCCGCCGAGGGTGTTCGGCCCGTAGAGCAAGGTGGCGGGGCCGCGCACCACCTCCACGGCCGTCATGCTCAGCGGATCGGAAGCCACGGCGTGGTCGGGGCTGACGTTGGAGACGTCGAGGACCGAGGTGCCGTTCTGCAGCACGCGCAGGCGGTCATCGCCCAGGCCACGGATGACGGGCCGGCTGGCCCCCGGTCCGAAGTTGGTCGAACTGACGCCGGGCTCGTGGTTCAGGGTTTCACCCAAGGTCGGAGCCAGCTTGAGCTGGAGCTCCGGGCCGGCGAGGACGTTCGCCGGCTGCACTTGGTCGAACAAGGTCTGGCCGCTGCGGTTGGCGGTGACGACCACCGTGTCGAGGGCGCCGATCGGCTTTTCGAAGTCGGGCGTATCGTTAAAATCATCGTCGGCGATGAGCAGGGTGGGAAGGCCAAGCAGCAGGCTGCCGGCACGGAGGAAGAAAGTTGGTTTCATGAAAGTGTCGTTCGTTTGAAAAAAATCGTGGGTACGATGGAGCATCGCACTCGGGATCCGGAAAAGCCGGAGGACGACGGCCGCGGATGGCGGCGGTCGGGAAAAAGAGCCACACGGTGAAGGTGCGGCCGGCAGCAGCGATCGAGTCCGAACGACGGGACTAGGGCGCCCGCGGCGGGGCGTGGGCCGTGATGCCCCCTTCCAGGTGGGCAGCGGAAAGAATGGCCACCGTGCAAGCCCGGATGACGGGATTCAGCGGCGGGGGTGACTCCGCCATCCGCGGCACGACCACCGGCGCGGGCAACTCCTCGCCCCCGGTCGCCAGCCACAGATCCACGGCACAGGGGAAATCACGGCCGCCTTCGTGTTTGTGGCTGCAGTGACCGTGCCACTCCTCATGCAGAGCCGGGCTGACTGCCATCAGCTGGATGATGCCCAGCTGAAGGATCAACAGGATGGCCAGCAGCGGCCTGATCAGGGAATGTCGGGAACCCGGCGGCATCGTGAATGCGGCCATAGGGTGGATGCTTCACGTTGCCTAAGTAAAGGATAAACGCACAGTGATTGCATTTGCTTAAATTTCTCGCTTCGCACCGAAGCGGGTTGGACCCTTTCGGACGCCGTATGGGCAATGAGGAGCGGCCCGCCTACTCAGCACTCGCACCCTCACGCTCTCACACTCACACTATGCCATCACAATATGCCACATCACAATATGCCACATCACAATATGCCACATCACAATATGCCACATCACAATATGCCACATCACAATATGCCACATCACAATATGCCAGGCATAAAGTATAAAGTAACGTTGACGACTTGCCTGCTTGGAGGGTAAAGAAGGCGCAAGCCAATGAGAACCAATTCACCAGAGGAGCTGAGACCGGTGGAAAAAGCCGGTCTGCCTACGGGGCGTTATCCGGGCGGATTCCGTCGGGGGCGGGGGAGTGGGCGGAGGCGGTTTCTAGGGCCGAACATCGACTCGAATTCCTACCACGTGATGAGCCGGACGGCGGGTGGGGAGATGCTGTTCGGAGAGGTGGAAAAGGAGGCCTTCTGCCGGATCATGCGGAGGCTGGAGCGCTTCGCCGGCGTGGAGGTGATGACCTATGCGGTGATGGGTAATCACTTCCACCTGCTGCTGCGGGTGCCGAATCGGGAAAAGTTCGTCCAGCGCTTCTTGGAAGATGGCGGTGAGGAGCGTTTCTTCACCCATCTCGGCCTGCTCTACTCGAAGAGCTTCGTTTCCGCGCTGCGGCGCGAGGTGGCAGAGCTGCGCGAAATGGGAGCAATGAAGGAGGTGGATCAGCTCTTCGCACGCTTCCACAAGCGGTTTTGCGATCTCGAGACCTTCGTGAAAGAGCTTAAAGAACGCTTCTCGCGCTGGTTCAACAAGCATCATGGACGCCGGGGCACGTTGTGGATGGATCGCTACAAGAGCGTGGTCGTGCAGGATGGCGATGCGCTGCGAACCATGGCCGCCTACATTGACTTGAATCCGGTGCGCGCCGGGCTGTGCGAGGATCCCAAAGATTATCGGTGGTGTGGATACGCGGAGGCGGTGGCGGGGAGCAAGCGGGCGCGGCGCGGAGTTTGCCGGCTGCTGGAGCGGCCGCTCGACTCATGGGATGTGAGGCCGGCGAAGGCGGACCTTACGGCTTGCGAGTGGTATCGATGCTGGCTTTTTGGAGAAGGTCGGGAGGTGGCGAATGAGGCCGGTTTGGTGAAACGGAAGGGAGTTTCCGCGGAGCGGGCACGAGCGGTGATCGAGACCAGCGGGAAGTTGTCGCGTGCGGAATTGCTGCGATGCCGCGTGAGGTATTTCAGCGATGGCGTGGCGATCGGTAGCAGGGAGTTTGTGGAGGGCGTGTTCCGTGAGTGCCGCGACTGCTTTGGCGAAAAGCGGATGAACGGAGCGAGGCCGATCCGCGAGTCGGCGGAGGAGCTTTTCTCGTTGAGGGCGCTCCGGGTCCGGCCGGTGGGATAAAAGTGAAGTCGATAAGCAACCCGAGCCTTTTCCGAAAAGGGTTGTCTCAAAGACGCTTCGATCGATGCAACGCTCAGTCCGGCGTCGGGGTGTCGGCGAGGATTTCGCTGACGATGCCGCGGGCGTCGGACCCGGCCAGGCGGGCCTCGGGTTCGATGACGAGGCGGTGGGAAATGACGTCCGGTGCCAAGGTCTGGACCGTTTCCGGGATGACGAACTCGCGGCCTTCAAAGATCGACAGCGCCTGGGCCATCCGCATCAGGGCGAGCGATGCACGCGGGCTGGCGGCGAGCTGGATTTCCTCCCGCGTGCGGGTCGCGGAGACGATGCCGACGATGTAGGACTGAATCGACTCGCTGACGCGCACGTGGCGGACGGCGTCGAGCAGCTCGACGAGTTCGTCGCGGCTGATCACCGGCTCGAGCTGGTTGACCGGGTGGTGCTCCACCTGGCCCTGCAGGATGGCGATTTCCTGCTCGTGGGTCACGTAGCCGAGCCGGCTGCGGATCATGAAGCGGTCCATCTGCGCCTCGGGCAGCGGGTAGGTGCCGCGGAATTCGACCGGATTCTGGGTGGCGATGACGAAGAACATGCCGTCCAAAGTACGGCGTTCCCCGTCGGTCGTGACCTGGCGCTCGGCCATGGCTTCGAGCAGGGCGGACTGGGTGCGCGGCGAGGCGCGGTTGATCTCGTCGGCCAGCAGGATGTCGGTGAAAATCGGGCCCGGGCGGAAGCGGAACTCCTGGCTGCGGGGATCGAGGATGGAAACGCCGAGGATGTCGGTGGGCAGCAGGTCGGGGGTGAACTGGACGCGCTTGAACGAGGTGTCGGCGACCGAGCGGGCGATGGCCTTGGCGAGGGTGGTCTTGCCGGTGCCGGGGACGTCCTCGACGAGGGCGTGGCCGCCGGCGGCGAAGCAGGCGAGGATGCGGCGGACGGTGTCGTCCTGGCCGATGACGACCTTGCGGACGGATTGTTCGAGGGCGAGGGCGGTATCCTGCGGGTTGCGGGGCATGATGGGTTCAGGGGCGGGAGCGGTCTTCTTCGGCCAGCGCCTCGTGGCGGCGCAGGATTTCGCGCAGCGGATCGAGGTCGGCGGAAGGGAAAAGCGCCGCGAGGCGCTTGCGGGCGAGGTCGTTGAGGAGCCGCCGGCCGCGGGTGTCCTCGGTGTAAAGGATGGCTTCGGCGAGGATGCGGGGACCTTCCGGCGTGGAGATGAGAGGGTGGAGGAGATAAGTGGCGGGCTGTTTCGGATCCTGCGGCTGGTGGCGCAGCGTGGCCGCGGTCCACGAGCCCTCGGTGTGGACCTTGAGGAGCTGGATGTCGCAATCGCTGCTGAACTCGGTGCCAAGGTATTCCATCAGGTGCCGGCGACCATCCTCTCCCGCGGGCACGGCGGCCCGGGCGAAGGCACCGGCGAGATCCTGGCGCTGGAGGGCGTCGGCCCAGCCGGCGAAGATGCTCCCGGCCTCGTCCGCCGGCGTTTCCCGGAGCGGCGCCGGGGTCGCGACCTCGGCGAGGCCGAGCTTTTCATACCAATGGTTCCCGGGTCGTGCGGATTGCTCCTCGATCCACGCGTCCAGCTCGTCGCCGGGCTTCTGGCCGGGCGCGAGCAGCCAGCCCTGGTCATACCGCCGGAGCGTGAAATGCAGGAAGCGGTCCGGCTCGATCTCCGGGTGGGAAAGGTCGAACGGCAGCCACAAGGCGGCGGCGCGATCACCGATGGTGCAGGTGCCGAGCAGCACCGGCCGGCGGCGCAGCTTGCGGGCGGTGGTGAGCGGCCTCAGGAAATCCACCAGGGCGTCGAAGGGGGTGGACTCCTCGCGCGTCACCGACTCCAGAAGGCTCCCGGGATCGCAGGTGGCGATGGCCTGGAGGGCGCGGCGCGCGAGGATTTCCGGCGACTCCGCGGCGACGGGCGGGTGGGCGGCGAGCAGGGCGACGGCGAACTTTTCCTGAACTTCCGGCGATGGCACCGCGGGGCTGGAAAAAAGCAACTGGGACGAGGGCACCAACTGCCAGCGGCCGGAGGAGGTGCGGGAAAAATCGAAGGCGTAAACACGCAGCGCGTCGGCACCGCGGCGGGTCTTGAGGCAGTCGAAATCGCCAACGCTGACGACCGCCGTGGAAGGCTTGGTTTCCTCTTCGATGACGGTCAGCAGGTGGTCGGGGGCGGAGGGATCGGGCAGTCCGAGTTCCTGAGCGCGCTTGAACGAACTGGCAACGAAGGCGGCGGTGGCTTGGAAGTCCTCGGAGAGCTCGTCTTCGGCACCGCCGAGGGCGGCGAGCACCGAGGGCAGGTCGCGCGCCGCCGCGGCCTCCAGGAAATGCATGAGCAGCTCGGCGGGAGGCGTGGCGGCGGGCATCCGCGCGATCTCGGTGCGGCGGATGCTGTCCCGCAGATCGGTCAGCAGCCGCTGCCGCAGCTGGCGGGTCCGTTTCGGGGCCTCGTCCTTCATCCACTTCGCCAGCCTGTGCGACGGGGCGGTAAAGTCCGGCAGGTAATCGATGCCGAGGTTTTCAAAAGTCCCTTCGACGGGCGCGGGCAGCCAGGTGTCGTCGCGAACGATCAGGGCCACCGGATGGACGCGGGCAGCGGAGGCATTGAGGCCGAAGGTGGCCGACATCAAAACGCCGGCGAGGCTGCCTTCGGTCCGGCTCTCGACGACGTCCAGCCGGGCACCGGCCAGCTCGTTCGCAAGGCCGCGCAGCGCGGACTCGATCTCCGTGCGCCGCGCTTCGGTGGTGCCCGGAAAAAGCGCCGTCATCTCCGTGGCGTCGATCTCGTCCGACGGGGTGACCTTCTGGAGTTTCCCCAGGAAATCGAGCGCGACCGCGGCGGGGTCTTGCTCCCCGGCGGCCAAGGCGACGGACAGCATCAGCAGGGCACCCAGCAGGGATCGGATCACAGGGTTTGATGGAAACGGTCTTTGCCTTTCAGGCCGAGGACAAACGACGCCAACAGGTCGATGATGCGCTCGATGTCATCGAGGTGTGCGGTTTCCACCACCGAGTGCATGCAGCGCAGCGGGAGGGAAACGAGGGCGCTGGGGATGCCGCCGCGCTGGTAGAAGATCTTGTCGGTATCGGTGCCGGTGTAGCGGCTGCTGGCCTCGTGCTGGACCGGGATCTTGCGCTCGTCGGCGGTCGCCATCAGGCGCTCGACGACCAGCGGGTGGTTGGCGGTGCCATGGCTCAGGGCGGGCCCCCCGCCGAGCCGGACCAGGCCGTGTTTTTTCGCGTCGATCCCGGGCGTGTCGGTGGCGTGGGTGACATCGAGGCACACGCACACGTCGGGCTTGAGCGAGTAGGCGGTCATCATCGCGCCGTGGCCGCCGATCTCTTCCTGCACCGTGTTCAGGCAGATCAGTGTGAAGGCGGGCTTTTGCTTCGCCTTGGCCACGCGCTTCATGGCCTGGGCGATGATGTAGCCGCCGATGCGGTTATCGAGGGCGCGGGAAATGATGCGTTTGTTGGCAAGTTCGGCCGGCCCGTCGGTGTAGATGCCCCAATGGCCGACGCGCAGCCCGAGCTCGGCGACTTCGTCCTTTGAAGACGCCCCGACGTCGACCCACAGGTCTTCAAGTTTCGGCGCATCCTCCTTGCCGAGGTTGTCGCGCCGCAGGTGGATGGCGGTGCTGCCGATGATGCCGGCGACCTCGCCCTTGTCGCCGAAGAAGCGGAGACGGCGGGCCTGGGCGGCGGCGAAGTCCGATCCGCCGACGCGTTCGAGGCGGATGAAACCATCGTCCTGGATGTGGCGGATCATCCAGCCGATCTCGTCGGCATGCGCGGTGAGCACCACCGTTTGGTCGGTGTCGCCTTTCAGCCGCGCCCAGGTGGAGCCGTAGGCGTCGCACTCCACCGAGTCCGCCACCTTGCCGATGTAGTCCGCCCATACGCGCTGGCCCGGCATTTCCCGGCCCGTGGGACTCGGAGTCTCGAGGAGATGGTGGAGAAAATCACGGTCGGCTGAAGTCATGCAGCGAATTCAAGCACCGGCGGCACGCAGGGCAACCGGCGAGTGGCGGAATTTCCCGCCTTTCCCCCGGAACGAGGGCTGGTCATCGGGCATCGCGGCAGATCAAGGTGACCCCATGCAAAGAAACGTTTCATTATTCGTCGCGGCGCTGCTGCTCGGAGTGGCGGCGCCGGGCTGGGGACAGGATGAGTGGCACTTCGATTTCGGAAACGCCGGCACCGCCGCGGGCTTCGTGGCGGTCACCCACACCACGGCCTATTCGGCGGCCCGGAAATACGGCTGGACGGAAACCAGCGGGCTGAATCTGCGCGACCGCGGCACGTCCGACGACTTGCGGCGGGACTTCATTTTCACCAACTCGGTGAGCGGCCGGACCTTCCGCGTGTCCGGCCTGACGTCCGGGAAGTATCTCCTCCGGGTCCTGTGCGGGGACGCCAGCTACGGCGATCATGTCGTCACGGTCGCCGTGTCGGGCGCCGGCACGTTGCCGACCCTTTCCCCGAAAACGGCGCAATATCTGGAGCTGTCCGCCACGGTGGAATCGACCGGCACGCTGGACATCACCTTCGGGTCCCCGACGCCGAACTGGGTGGTCAATGGCCTCAGCATCGAGCCGACGGAGGAGGACCTCGCCCCCGTGATCCAGAGTTCACCGGCCAGCGAGTGGGATGCCTCGGTGTTCGCGACCGATCCCACGCCGGCGCTTCTCGATTCCTTCGAAAGCCAGGCGGACGGTTTCGAGGCCACGGGCCTGTCCCGCGCCGGCTATCTGGGGTTGATCGCCGGGGAGGTCGATTTTTGGAAATCCAAGCAGGACGCCAGCGGCGCGATCATCGATCCCTACGCCGACGCCGAGATCCAGTACAGCACGCCGGCCTTCGCCAACGCGGCGGCGGTGCTGGTGGTGAACGCGGGCCGGGCCGACCTGCTGGAGCCGGCATGCAAGGCGATGGACTGGGCGACGCTGCGCCTGCACAACCGCCAGGCCGCCGGCAGCCACGAGGACTTCTACCCAACCATGCTGGCCCACGCCTATCGCCTGCTCGAACCCCGCGCGGATGCCGCGCGGGTGGCCGCCTGGCGGGCGAATCTTACCTACGATCCGTATAGTATTTACCGCCAGGCGATGGGCAGCATGAACTGGAACATCGTGTCCTCCTGCGGTGAGGCGCTGTTCCAGATGATGGGCCTCCGGCCGGCCACGAACGCCTACGTGACCGAGAGCTGGGCGGCGCAGGGACGGCATTTCACCTCGCCCTACGGCCTCTACATGGAGGGGCCGATGGCCTACGACCACTTCCCGCGCATCTTCCTCGCGGACGTGATCGCCCGGGGCTACGACGGGCCTTTCAGTACCGAGGTCTCGGAGGCGATGGACCGGGCGGCGGTGACCAGCCTTTTCATGCAGTCGCCCTCCGGCGAGCTCCCGGCGGGGGGGCGCTCGGCGCACCACCAGTGGAATGAGGCGGAACAGGCGCTGACCTACGAAATCTACGCGGCGAAGTCGAAGGCGGCGGGAAACACCACGCTGGCCGGCGTTTACAAGCGCGCAGCCCACCTCGCGCTGTCTTCGATGCAGCGCTGGGTCCGGCCGAGCGGGGAGATGCAGATCGTCAAGAACTGGGTCGATCCCGCCTCGCGACACGGCTACGAAGGCTATTCATATCATTCGCAGTATAATCTTTTGCCGATGGCGATGTTGGCCTCGGCCTACGAATACGCCGGGACCACCGAGGACGTGGCCGAGGGCCCGGCACCCGCCGACGTGGGTGGCTTCATGTTCCGCATCAAAGGCCTCAACAAGGTCTTCGCCAACGCGGGCGGCACCTATGTGGAGCTCGATACCACCGCCGACCATCATTACGATGCCACGGGGCTGATCCGGGTGCACCAGAAAGGCATATCTCCGCAGCTCGGGCCGAGCGACAGCTTGCTGGCCTCCTCGTCCTACACCTCGCCGGCTCCGGCTCCGATCACCACCGGGGTCGGCGTTTCCTGGCAGGACGGGGAGGGGAAATGGCGGACACTCGGCGAAATGGGCGGCAGCGAGATCACCTCGGTCGCCGTCACGCCCGGGAGCCAGTCGCCGGACGAGGTCGCCTTCGACGTGACCTACGCCGGCAGCCTGCCGAACGTGGCCGGCATCACCGAGCACTACCGCGTGACGCCGGCCGGCGTGCAGCTGACCACGGAGGTGACCGGCTACAGCGGGCCGCTGCGCTACGTGTGGCCGGTGCTCTCGAACGACGGCCGCACCGCGAGTGTGATCGCGCTGGAAGGCAAGACCGTCTCCGTTTCGCAGGGCGGGCCGCGCGTGATCTTCACCGCGGCCGGGGCCGACAGCGTGCGGGTGGAAGCGGATGCCTATTCCAACCACAACGGCTGGGCGCGGCTGGGGGTCGCGGAGTTTCCCGCGGGCGGGGCGATCACGCTCTCGATTTCCCAGGCGGAGGCGGCGACGAGCCGCCTGTTTTGGAAAGGGGATGCGGATGGGGCATGGGCTGACCCCGGGAATTGGTCGGCCGATGCCGGGGGTTCGATGGCGGCCGGGCGTGTTCCGGAGGCGGCGACGTCAGTCGTGTTCTCCGCCAGCGGTGCCCGGAATGAGGCGGCCACCGTGCTCGATGCGGACCTGTCCGTGCGCGGCCTGAGGGTGACGAGCAGCGGAAACGTCGGCATCGGAGGCAGCGGCGACCTCACCCTCGGCGCGGACGGGCTGGGCCTCGCAGCCGGCGCCGGCGAGGTGGCGATCTCCACCACCGGCGCGGTGGTCCTGGGCGGCCCGCAGACATGGACCAATGATTCGTCCCATGCCGTCGTCCTGGACAGCAGCGTGGATTCGTTCGCAGGCGACCTGCTCGGACTCGCCGGGCCGGGCGTGTTCTCCTTTTCGAAAAGCATCGCGGCCGGTCTGCAGGTCGGCGCCGGAACCACGCTCCGCATCGGGGGTGCGGGATTCGGGTCCGCAAGCCCGATCATCAGGTTGGACGACTTCGACTCCTACGCGGCAGGGCCCTCGACCACAGCCAGCGAAGGGGTGTGGAGCGCGGAATTCGTCGATACGGCCAATTCGAACATCGTCGCCTCCGACCGAGGTCTTTCCCTCGAAACCAAGGGCGGCGCCGCGTGGCGCGGTGCCGAGACCGACCTCGCCGCGAACTGGGGTGCGGGCATCGAGGTTGGGGAAACAGCGACCGTCTTTTTCCAGTTCAAGGCCACCAGCACCGGCGGGGCCTTCGACGTGATGTTCGGTCTCAGCCCCGACGTTTCGGACATCGACAGCAACAATGCCTGGCAGGACTTCGCCGTGATGCCCTTCCTGGCCGGGGCGGGGGACGGCAGCGCGGATTTCCAGCTGGCCGATGCCGGATTGCCGGGCAATGCGGTGATCCAGGATGTGCATCTCGGCGAGTGGTATAACATCTGGCTGGTCATCGACAACGCGGCGGAAACTTATAGCGTCTACTACTCGCAGGGCGAAAATGATGGCATCTTCGGAGGCACCGCCGCCCACTACCGCAATGGCTTCACCGGGGCGGCGCTCCATGCCTTCGGCGTGATGGCGGCGGGAGGGGCGGGCAGCACGGTCCTGATCGATCAGGTCCATTTCCTCCGCGGGGCGGACACGACCTATCCGGTGGGAGCGAACCCGCCGCCCCAAGCCTCGCCGACCTCGCTCCTTGTCGAAGGCGACGTGACCCTCGATGCCGGATCGACGATTGAGTTCGACGTTGCCGGCGGATCGCTCCATGACCGGCTGGCCTCCACCGGCCAGCTCGTGATGCAGGGGGCGCTGAAGGTTTCGCTCGATGCCTCCGCGGCCGCGCCGGTGGCGGGAGATGTTTATGAGCTTTTCGATGCCATCACTCTCACGGTCACGCCGAGCGATCTCGATCTCCCCGATCTCGGCCCGGGTCTTGCGTGGGATACCTCGGGCATCGCTTTCGGCCGGCTGCGCGTGATCGGGGCGGTCGGGTATGCCGCGTGGTCGGCAGGCTATCCGTTTCCTTCGGGAAACGATGACCCCGAGGCCGACCCCGACATGGATGGCATCGCCAACGCCTTCGAGTGGTTGTTTGGCAGCGATCCGCTGGTGGCCGATTCCCAACCGTTGCCGGATGGCACGCTGCGCAAGGTCGCAGGCTCGGAGTTCGTCAGCGCGGATCCGACCAAGGATTACCTCAGCCTGGCCGCCACGGTGCGGAAGGAAACTCCCGGCATGACGGTCAGCGCCCAGTCGGCGACTTCCCTGGCCGGGCTCGATGACCCGGCTTCGTCGGATTCGATCGTATCGCTCCAGCTCGCGGATCTCGGTGAATTCGAGCGTCGCGAGTGGATCCGGACGGTGCCGGTGGATGCCGCCAGCCACGCCTTCATGCGACTCAAGATGACCGCCGAGTGATCGCTCACGGCGTGACGCGGACGCGGTAGAACCTCGGCACGCAGCCCACGCTGTCGGCAAACCACGATCGGCTGCGCGCCCGCGGCCTTCGCGGTGCGGCAGATGTGTCGCAGATACCATCCGTAGCTGTGGACGACCTCGTCCTTTCCGGTCTGCGCCACGGTGCCGCTCTTCGTTTCCTCACCGATGTCCGGGATGCTGGCCCGCGGGCGGTCGCCGGTGAAATAGTCGCCGCCGTCGTTGTGGCCGAACTGCATCAGCACGTAGTCGCCGGCCTGGAGGTTGGCGAGGATGGCGTCCCAGCGGCCTTCGGTTAGGAAAGTCCGGCTGCTGCGGCCGCCGATGGCGCGGTTGACCACTTCGATCCTGGCCGGATCGAACTCGCCGACCAGAGGATCTCCCCAGCCCATTTGGCCGGGGGTGCCATTGCGGACGGTGGAGTCACCGATGATCCACAACGTCGGCTTGGCCATCGCCTGGGCGGCGACGAGCAGGACGAGGAGCAGATAGCGCATGGCTCACGTTGCACTGCCGATCTCCGCTCCCGCGATAACCCGTGAGGGTATCGCGCTTTCGCGGGGCCACCTCATTCCGCCAGGGAAATCAGACGCACCGGGCCGAGCAGGCCGGAGGGTAGCGGCTTCCAACCGGAGGCATCGAAGGGCTGGTAGTCGATGTTGACAAAGTTGATCTCGTGAAAGGCTTTCCACTCGACTCCGCGTCGGTCGAGGTCGGCGATGCGGTTGGCGGCGAGGTTGGTGACCTCGATTTCCAGCGTGTTTTCGCCATCCCGCACCAGGCCGGAAACATCGAACCGGTGGGGCGGGAAGAAGCTGTTGCCGAGGTCATGGCCATTGAGGGTGACGCGGCAGGTCTCGGCGACGCGGCCGAGGTCGAGCCCGACCGCATCTGCCGCGGCAGCCTGGAAGGTCGTGCGGTAGCGCGCGGTGCCGGAGAAGTTGCGGCAGGCGGTATCACCGTCCTCGGTCCACGACAGGGTCGTGGGGACGGTGCGGGGAGCCGGAATCGTCGGTCCTCCCTCGAGGAATTCGAGTTTCCACGGACCGCTCACCTCCACCAGCGTCTCGCTTGGTTGGAAGTCCTTCCATGCCGGGCCGGCGAAGGTATCCATCGATGAAGTGCGAAGCAGCCGTGACTCGCCGGATTGAAGAATGAAATGGATCTTCCCGTCCCGCACGGCGGGGAGCCCCACGCGGCCGGCTTGGGACGGGTCGAGAAACCGTGCCGATTTGAAGTCAACGGACAGCGGAATCCAGGCGTCGACCGTTTCCGCGGATGGGTTGACGATGAACCACGACTGGCCGCGCTCGGTGTCACGGCGGACGAAACGAAGGCCCTTGGCAGTCATCGGCTCGGCTGTGATGCCGACCGTTTCAAGGTGGGCCAGCAAAGCCGCGGCATCGCGTTTTTTTCCGGCTGCGGGGAATCCGCCAAGTGACGCGATGCGGGCGCCATCCCGCCCGAGCGCGGCGATCCGGGCATCGGTGGCCTCGACGTCCCTGCTGTGCTCGGGAATCAGGAGCAGGTCGAAATGTCGGCCGCCGAGCAGGATCCGGCCCTCTTCCACGGTGGCCCCTTCCAGCAGGTGGTCGGAAACGAAGTCGCAGGCGATGCCGTTTTCCCACAGCATCATCGCTGCTTCGTGAAAGGCGGTGCCGTCAAGCCACTCGTGCTGGTGGTGGATGGTGAGCAGCGGGAGCTTGTCGGCCGGCTTCGACCAGATGTCATGAACCGGCCAGTAGAGCAGAATCGAGGTGTGGGGTTGGCCGGACTGGAGCTCGTGCTGGACGGTGCGGATGTAGCGGTTGAAGGCCGGGAGGTCGCGCCACAGGCCGCCGTTTTTCCCCATGTGGGTCGAGGCGTAGAACAGCCAGCCGGGCCAGCCGGCATCGTCCGGCGAATAGGGGATGCCGTGGAAGAAGAGATGGTTCACGCCGCCCAGCCAGAGGAAGTCGGCGGCCTCCTTGAGGGCCTGCGGTTTCACCTGGAAATGCTCGCCGAGCCAGGTGAAGGACTCGGCGGAGACGAGCGGCTTGCCGGTCACGTGCGCGGCCGAGGCGGCGAACTGGAGCATCGGGATCTGCTCGTCATCGACATGGCGGAAAATCTCGGTCTCGGGGATGTCGGCGACCGCGTAGTGGTCGAGAAGGTTGCCGGGCGAACCGTGGGCCTGGTTGCGGGTCAGCGAGCCATGTTTCGCCGCCCAAGCGTGCCAGGTTTCCAAGTACTGCCGATGCCGTAGGTCGAGCGTCTCCCGGTAGTCGTGGGCGACCCGGGCGTGGTCGTCGTCGAGGCTCTCGCCGAACAGGGCGGGCAGGTGCTCGGCCAGATCGTAGCCGTGTTGCTCTTTGAAGGCGGCGAGCAGGCCCGGCGTCCAGTCGGCCCCGTAGTATTCGAAGGAGTCGTGGAAATGAGCGCGCGGCTGGGGGCCATCCAGTTTGTCCAAGGGGTCGTCGAAGTGCGCGAGATAGGCCTTCAGCGCCTCAGGCGAAAAGGGATCGACGACGTTGCCCGCACCGCCGGGGGCGGCCCGCTTCACTTTTTGAATCGGGGATTTCGCCACCACGCCGTAGATGCGGCAGGCGGTCGGAGCCTCCCAGTGCAGCTCGCCGTGCTCGACGAAGGGGGCGAGGTCGATGGTGTCCGGATGGTCGGCGTAGGCGCGCAGGCACTGCAGCTGGCCTTCGGGAAGTTTGAGGGTCACTTCGCCGCGGGCGACCTCCTTTTTCACCGGGATCATCGAGTGCGATGCCATCTCATCCGTCACCCACGGACCGCCGAAAGGCCAGCCGGTGCCGGTGGTGAGATCGTATCCAAGACCGAGTCGCTCGCATTCCTTGGCGGTGTGGTCGAGCATGGCGATCCACTCGTCGGAGAGGAAATCGAGGTCGCGGTCCTCGTAGCCTTTGGCACCGTAGATCGGACAAATCTCCACGCCGCCGATCCCGGCTTCGGCGAAGTCCTCGAGCTGGCGGGTCAGGTTGGCCTGGTCGACGCCATTGCCCAGCCACCACCAGCGGGTCCAGGGCTTGGCGGTGTCGATTTCGGCCGCGAGCGGGCCGGCGAGCGCGAGGCAGGCGAAGAGCAGGCGTTTCATGGACAGGGCGCCACTTTCGGACAGAACGCCGCGACGCACGATGCCCCGTTCGGGGAGGGCGGCTAGAGAAGCTGTTGCTGATCGCCCGGCGGGGTAGCGCCGATTTTCGCGTAGGCTGCGGGCAGGGCCACCCGGCCGCGGGGCGTGCGCTGGAGGAAGCCCTGGAGGATCAGGAAGGGCTCGTGGACCTCCTCGAGCGTCGAGGCGTCCTCGCCCACGGCCACTGCCAGCGAGCTGAGCCCGACCGGGCCACCTTGGAACTTGTAGATGATCGCCTCCAGCAGGCGCTTGTCCATCTCGTCGAGGCCGTCGTCGTCGATCTCGATCATGTGCAGCGCCTGGTCGGCGATCGGGCCGGTGATGGTGCCATCGCTGCGGACCTGGGCGAAGTCGCGCACCCAGCGCAGCAGCGCATTGCAGATCCGCGGCGTGCCGCGCGAGCGGGCGGCGATCTGCAGCGCACCCTCGGGCGTCACCGGAATGTCGAGCAGCCCGGCCGAACGCTCGACGATCTGGGCGAGCTCCTCGTGCGTGTAGTAGTCGAGCCGGTTCACCAGTCCGAAACGCGAGCGCAGTGGGGCGGTCAGCATCCCGGAGCGGGTGGTCGCGCCCACCAGGGTGAAGCGCGGCAGGTTGAGCTGGATCGAGCGCGCGGACGGGCCGGAATCGATGATGATATCCAGCCGGAAGTCCTCCATCGCGGGGTAGAGATATTCCTCGATCGCCGGGTGCAGGCGGTGGATTTCGTCGATGAAAAGCACGTCGCCCTTCTGGAGGTTCGTGAGCACGCCGGCCAGGTCGCCGGCTTTTTCGATCTGCGGTCCGGAAGTCGTGTGCAGCTGGGCGCCCGAGGCGCGCGCGATGATGTTGGCGAGCGTGGTTTTTCCCAAACCCGGCGGCCCCGAGAGCAGCACGTGGTCGAGCACGTCGCCGCGCTTCCGGGCGGCCTCGACCATGAGCAGGAGCCGGTCCTTCACCTTCTCCTGCCCGATGAATTCCGAGAAGACCGGCGGGCGCAGGGAAACGTCGAAGGCGCCCTTCGGCTCGGCGGTGGTTTGCTGGTAGAAGTTTTCGCTCATCGGGCGGCACCCTCAGCAGAGCACGCCGCGCCTTCGCTGCCCAAGGCATTTTTCCGGTGAACAGGCGGGCTGCCGGAAGTGGATGGCAGGATACGCAGGATGGAGAGGATGGTTTTTTGAAACCGAAACCATCATCCCGTGCCTCCTCCCCAACCTCTCCAACCTGCGAGAATCCCCCCATCAGCCCGCCTTGGCAAGATACGCGGAATTTGCTCTTTCACGGCCGGGGCTCCGGTCCTAAGTTCCGCGCCGATGAGCGCCTGCCACGGTCCCAAGATGCGGATGGATCCGGAACTCCATCAGGACAAGAAACCTTCCTGGATCAAGGTCCGCCTGCCCAACGACCCGGTGTTTTGGTCGACCAAGTCGCTGATCACCGACCTCAAGCTGGTCACCGTCTGCGAGGAGGCCCAGTGCCCGAACCGCTGGGAGTGCTGGGGCCAAGGCACGGCGACCTTCATGATCGCCGGGGAAAAATGCACCCGCGCCTGCGGCTTCTGCGCCGTGAAAACCGCCAAGCCGGACGCCCTGGAGGCCGACGAACCGGCTCGCGTGGCCGAGGCGACCCGCCGCATGAGGCTCAACCACGTGGTGATCACCGCCGTGGCGCGCGACGACCTCCGCGACGGCGGCGCCGAGCATTTCCAGCAGACCATCGAGGCCGTCCGCGCGCTCAACCCCGGGATCGTGATCGAGGTGCTGGTGCCCGATTTCAACGACCGCGACTGGGCGCTCCGGATGGTGATGGATGCCCGCCCGCATATCTTCAACCACAACCTGGAGACCGTCGAGCGGCTCACCCCGCTGGTCCGCTCGCGGGCGAAGTATTTCCGCAGCCTCGCCGTGCTGAAGAAGGCCAAGGCGATGGTCGCCGGCAAGGTCGCCACCAAGAGCGGAATCATGCTCGGCCTCGGCGAGCAGAAGGACGAGGTGCTCAAGGCGATGGACGACCTGCTGGAGCACGATGTGACCGTGCTGACGCTCGGCCAGTACTTGCGTCCGACGCCGAAGCACCTGCCGGTGGTCGATTACCTGCATCCGGACGCGTTTGCCGAATACAAGCAGATCGCCTTGGACAAGGGTTTCCGTCACGTGGCCAGCGGGCCGCTGGTCCGCAGCTCGTATCACGCGGCCGATTTCCGGCCGGAGCTGGACATCCTGGAGGACGCGGAAAAGGCGGCCGCCGGGGCGAAGATCGACCTCCAGCCCGAAGACCTGCCGATCCCCGCTGCGAAGAGCGAGATCGTGGGCCGGTCGGTGGCGTAGGGAGCGCAGGCCATCTGCCCGCTTCCCCTACAGCTCGACCCACACCGACTTCAGGTAGCTCTCGCCGGTGAAGTCGGGAGGCATCGGGGCGGCGGTGAAACGGTGGGCTTGCGGGATGGCGTCGCGCAGGGCCCGGAGAAACGCAGGCTCGGAGAGCTGGCGGCAGTTGGTGCTGGCGAGCAGCACGCCGCCGGGGGCGAGGCATCGGGCGGCCAGCGCGGCGAGCTGGCCGTAGTCGGTCTCGACCCGGAACACCTTGCCGTCCTTGTCCCGAGAGAAGGTCGGCGGATCGAGCACGATGGCGTCGAAGCTGCGGCCCTGTTTCGCGAAGCGGCGCAGCCAGTGGAAGGTGTCGCCCTTGCAGAAAAAGTGCTCTGAAGGATCGAAGCTGTTGTGCTCCAGATTGCGGCGGGCCCAGTCGAGGTAAGGCTGGGAAAGGTCGAGCGTGGTGGTGATCGCGCCGGCCGCGGCGGCGGCGACCGAAAAGGCGCCGGTGTAGGCGAAGGTGTTGAGCAGGGTTTTCCCCGACCCGAGCCGCTGGCGGAGGGCGAGGCGGTTGTCGCGCTGGTCGAGGAAGATGCCCTGCGAGTAGCCGGACTGGAACGAGATCTCGAAGAGCAGGCCGTTTTCGTGAATGAGGAAGGGCGCTTCGACCATCGGCCCGGCGAAATGCGCGGGCGATTCCTTCTGATGCTGGTCGAGGCGCTTGTGGTAGATCGATCGACCCGAATCCCGCAGCCAGCCCGCCATTTCCGCGGAAATCCGGACATCGCGGGTCGAGACCAGCCAGTGATCGGCGAAGGTCTCCAGCTCGATGCCGGGGAGGCCGTCGCCCTCGCCATCGATCAGGCGGCGGGCATCGGTCGGGCCGGCAGGCGAGAGATGGAAGGACTCGCGGCGGCGGAGGGCGGCGTCGAAGCGGGAAGGCATGGAGGAAAGGCGGAACATTCAACATTCGACAAGGAATGGTCAATGGTCGGCGCCCCCGGATTCCGGCCGGGCGGGTAGGCCGAGCGGGTTTTTCCCCCGAGCCGGCATTGCCACCGCCGCATCGAGCCTTAGTATCCCCACCCGAAATGAGCGACCTCGCAGCCACCCTCGACCAGGCCGTGTCGGCCGGAAATCTCCTCGATAGCTCCCGCAAGAACATCGACCTGCTGCTTGCCGGTGCCGCTTCGCCGGTCGCCGAGGCGGCGGTCACCGAACTCGCCCAGGCCGGCGCGTGGCAGGAGCTGAACGACCGCTTTTTCAAGACCCTCGCCTTCGGCACGGGCGGCCTGCGCGGCCGGACGATCGGGAAAAAGGTCACCGCCGCCGAGCTCGGAGCCGGTGGCCCGAACGAGCGCCCCGAGCATCCGTGCGTGGGCACGGCCTCGATGAATTTCTTCAACGTCTCGCGCGCGGTGCGGGGACTGATCGCTTATGTGAAGGTCCACGTCGGCGACGAGCGGAAGCCGAAGCTGGTGTTTGCCCATGACTCGCGGCATTTCTCGCGGGACTTCGCCGAGTTCTGCGCGAAAACGGCGGCCGAGCTGGGTTGCGACGCGTGGCTGTTCGAGGACGCGCGCTCGACGCCGCAGCTTTCGTTCACCATCCGCGAGCTGAGGGCGGACGCGGGCGTGGTGCTGACCGCCTCGCACAACCCCTCGCACGACAACGGCTTCAAGGCCTACTTTTCCGACGGCGCACAGATCGTCGAGCCGCACGCGACCGGAATCATCCAGCAGGTCAACAGCATCCAGAGCGAGAAGTTCGAGCCGCTGCCGGAGGCCGAGCAGGGTACGGTGACGATCCTCGGCGCCGAGGCCGACCGCCGCTACATGGACCGCCTGCGCTCGTTGCTGATGCAGCCGTCGCTGCTCGAGGGCGGCTCGACCAAGGTCGTGTTCACCAGCATCCACGGCACCGGCGGGCAGATCACCGCGCCGATGCTTCGCGAGCTGGGCTTCGAGGTGCTCACGGTGCCCGAACAGGACGTGCGGGACGGTCGTTTCCCGACGGTGAAATCGCCGAACCCGGAAAACGCCGAGGCGCTCGAGATGGGCGTGGCCCTGGCGGAAAAGGAGAGCGCGGAGATCGTGATCGGGACCGATCCCGACAGCGACCGCATGGGCGTGGTCGCGCGCGATGGCGCCGGCAAGATGCAGCTGCTCACCGGCAACCAGATCGGCTCGCTGATGGCATGGTATCGCTGCAAGGCGGCCTTCGACATCGGCTGGCTCAACGACACCACCCGCGCCCGCGCGGTGCTGGTGAAGACCTTCGTGACGACCGAGCTGCAGAGCGCGATCGCCGACAAGTTCGGCATCGGCGTGGTCAACACGCTGACCGGCTTCAAGTACATCGCGGAAAAGCTCGGCAAGTATGAGAACGCGATCCCGGCCGACAAGAAGGGCGCGGACTACCGCGATCTCGACGAGGACACGACCCGCCAGCTGCGGCTCGAATACTCGCGCTTCTTCCTTTTCGGCGGCGAGGAAAGCTACGGCTACCTCGGCTGCGACTTCGTCCGGGACAAGGATGCCAACGGCGCGGCGGTGATGTTCGCCGAGGTGGCGGCCTATGCGAAATCGGTCGGCACCACGCTGCCCGACCTGCTCGACGACATCTACCGCGAGTTCGGCTACTTCCTCGAGCAGGGCAAGGCGATGGTGATGGAGGGCGCCGACGGGGCCGCCAAGATCCAGGCGCTGGCGAAGTCCTACTCGGAGAACCCGCCGACCGAAATCGACGGCGCGAAGGTCGAGAAGGTCCGCGACTTCAAGACCGACACGATTTTCGACGAGGAAGGCGACGAGCTGCCGAAGGAAGGCATGCTGTTCGTGGATCTCGAAGACGGCCGCTCGTTCGCGGTGCGTCCATCGGGCACCGAGCCGAAGATCAAGTTCTACCTCTTCGGTCGCTCGGCTCCGGGCGGTGACCTGGCCACCTCGAAGGCCGCGGTGACCGAGGGGCTGGCGAAGCTCTGGTCGGCGATCGAGGCCGACGCGCAATCGCGCATGGCCTGATGAGGCTCGCGAAGTCAGCGCCGTGGTTGCGGCTGGTGGCGGCGATCGCCAGCGGAGGGATGACGGCGCTGCTGTTTCCGCCCTTCGACCTCGGCGGACTGGTGTGGGTGGTGATGCTGCCCCTGCTGGTCGCGCTGTGGTCGCTCGACGGCCGGCGCGGCTGGAAGGGCTTCGGGCTCGGCTGGCTGGCGGGGTTCGTCGGGTTCCTGATCAACCTGCACTGGCTCACGACCGTGAGTTCGGTGGGCTGGGTCGTTCTGAGCCTCTACCTCGCGGTCTTTCCCGGACTATGGGGCGCCTTCGCGGCGAAATGGGCGAATCCCCGGCGCGGGCGGACGGTGGAGGACGAGAGCCGGGTCGCGGCGAAGATCCGCGGGAAGCTCGCGGCGAAGCCGAGTCATTGGCGGCAGTCCTTCGTTTCCCTCCGTACGGCATTTGCCGTAGCAGCGGTCTGGTGCGGTCAGGAATGGCTGCGCGGCTGGCTGTTCACCGGCTTCGGCTGGAACACGCTCGGCGTGGCGTTTCATGAAACCCCGGTGATGGCGCAGTCGGCCGACCTGCTGGGGATCTGCGGGCTGGCCTTCATCCCGGTGTTTCTGCAGGCGGTGATGGTGCAGACCGGTCGCCGCCTGCTGGTGGAAACGAAGGCCGGCAAGCTGAGGCCGCATGTCGATTTCGGCGTCGCCGCAGTGCTGGTGGCGCTGGCGTTCTGCTACGGCGTCTGGCGTATCTCAACGGAGGGCAAAGGTGACTACGTGAAGCTCCAGGCGCTGCTGGTGCAGTTGAACATCCCGCAGGTGGCCTCGCAGCGGCTGTGGACGCCGGAGGAAATCCACTTCGGCTACGAGGAGGAAACGCTGAAGGGCCTGGAAAAGATCGAGGCGGAAAACGAGGCCCGCCTGAAGCACGCGGCCGACGGCGAGGTGGTCGAGTTGAAGCGGCCCGACTGGATCGTGTGGCCGGAGAGTTCGCTGGTCGGGCGCATCCTCCGCGACGACGAAGAGAACTGGGCGACCTGGGAGCAGAACCGGCAAACCTTCTCGGTGGTGAATGACTCCGACCAGTTCACGATGGTGCTCGGGCTGCTCGAGGAGGAGGGAACTCGGCTCGGGGACCAGCTGGTTTTGAAAGAGGACGGGAGAGTGTGGAATGATCTCGTGATCCTCGAACCCGGCGCGAAGTTGAAGGCTTTCCGGAAGCACCACCTGGTCATTTTCGGCGAATACATTCCCTTCGTGGAGGAGCTGCCGTTTCTGCAAAAGATCTACGAACAGCAGTCGGGCGCGAAGTATGCCGGCGCGCTGTCGAAGGGCGAGGAGCTCGACCCGGTGCCGGCGGTGATCGGCGGCGAGGAGGTCGGGGTGATTCCTTCCGTTTGCTTCGAGGACACGGTGCCGCGGCTGCTGAAGAAGTTCGTCCGCGGCGGCCCGCAGGTGATCGTGAACGTGACCAACGACGGCTGGTTCAAGGACAGCCCGGCGGCGGCGCAGCATTTCGCGAACGCGAAGTTCCGGGCCATCGAGCTGCGGCGGCCGATGGTGCGCTGCGGAAACACCGGGGTGAGCGCGGCGGTCGATACGCGGGGAAGTACGGTGGATCCCGTATCCGGGAAACGGCAGGAGCTGCGGGATGAGAACGGCAACCACCTGACCCGCGGCTCGAAGCTGGTGGAGGTGAGGATTCCAAAAAACCCGTCGATGTCGCTGTATGCGGTGATCGGGGATTGGGGGGTGATCGGACTGGCGCTGGCGGGGCTGGTGATCGGAAGATCGGAGCGCTGGCTTCAGCCGGCAGCGCATGACGCATGAGAGCCGGGGAAGAAATGGCGCCGGCTGAAGCCAGCGCTCCGATGGAGGGAGTCGCGCGGGTGCTTCTGGGGGCCGGGCTCGGGATGTTTCTGCTGATGCAGGGGCTGCCAGTGGTGGAGTATGGCCTGACCTCCGGCGAGCCGCAGACGGACTGGGGCTATGAGATTTGGCATGAGCTTTTTGAATCGGCGCAGAGGCCGGCCGATTTCAACGTGACGGATTCCCTCTCGATCAGTGGTTTCCTGCTGAGCGTCGCCTGCGTGGCGGTGGCACCTTTTGCGGTGAAACTGCTGAAAAGCTCGCGGCTCTGGTGGTGGCTGTTTTTTGGCTGCGCGGCGGTGGCGGCTCTGGCATTCACCGTGATCGTGGGCGAGTCGCTGCTCTCGAACTATGGCGAGGACTACGACTCGCGGGTGCGGGTCGGGGCGATTGCTTTCCTTGTATTTCCCTATCTCACGCTGGCCGGGCTGTTGTGCCTGCGGGGAAAGAAAGATCAGTCCCCCGAGCCGACATGAAACTTGGGCACGGCGAGTCGCTGTGAGGAATAGATGCCGCTGTGGCCGCTGAAGCGGTAGGCGATGATGCAGGCAGCGGCGAGGTAGAGGCCGTTGCCCGCGCCGAAGAGCTCCATGCCCATGATGGCCGAGGCGAGCGGGGTATTGGTCGCCGCGGCGAACACGGCGACGAAGCCGAGTGCGGCAAGCAGATCGACCGGGGCGCCCATCAAGTGACCGAGGGCGTTGCCGAGCGCGGCACCGATGAAGAACAGCGGGGTGACCTCGCCGCCCTTGAAGCCGGCGGCCAGGGTGACGGCCGTGAAGAGGAGTTTCCAAGCCCACGCGCCATAGGGAATGTCCGCGCCGGTGAACATGGCGGGCAGGGTGATCGCGTCCGGCCGGTTGCCGAGCACGCCGAGGCCGAGGTAATCGGGAGTGCCGGCGAGGAAGAACAGCCCGATGACCAGCACGCCGCCCAAAGCCGGGCGGAACTCCGGGCGGGGAATCCATCGGGCAAACACCTTGCTCAACCGGTGCATCGACCAGGCGAAAAGCGCCCCGACCAGGCCGAAGGCGACCGAGCCGAGCAGGACTTTTCCGATGAGGAGCGGATGCGGATCCGGGCCGGTGATTTCCACGAAATAATGGGTGTGCCCGATGCCCCACGCGCGGCAGGTCCAATCGGCGACCAGCGAGGCGAGGAAGCAGGGCACCAGCGCATCATACTGCATGCGGCCGATGACCAGCACCTCGAGCGCGAAGACCGCGCCGGCGATCGGCGTGCCGAACACCGAGCCGAAGCCCGCCGCGACGCCGGCCATGAGCAGAATGCGCAGGCTGGCGGCATCGATCCCGAGCGCCTTGCCGAAGGCGGCCGCGACGCTGCCCCCCATCTGGACGGCGGTGCCTTCGCGGCCGGCCGAGCCGCCGAAAAGGTGGGTGACGAGCGTGCCGAAAAGGACGAACGCACCCATGCGCCGCGGAACGCCCGCGCCCGGCTCGTGGATTTCATCCATGAGCAGGTTGTTGCCGCCGGAGGATTTGCCGCCGATGTGGTGGTAGGCGGCCCCGACCGCAACGCCCGCGACGGGCAGCAGGTAGAGCAGCCACGGGTGGTCGAAACGATAGCGGGTGACCGCATCGAGCGCCCACAGGAAGAAGGCGGAGATGGAGCCGACCACCGCCGCCATCGGCAGCAGCACGGCCAGCCACTTCAGGGTGGCGACCGGTTGGAATGGCAGGCGGATCATCGGACGCGGGGATCCTGTTGGATGCAGGCGGGCTTGGAAAACCTGAAATGCCCGACCTGTCCGTCAGGGATCGAGGCGGAAATCCTCGACCGGAACGCCGCCGACAAGGTGCTCGTCGATGATGCGGTCGAGCACCTCGGGCGTGCAGGAGTGATACCAGACGCCCTCGGGATAAACGACGGCGATCGGGCCGCGGAGACAGACGCGGAGGCAGTCCGCCTTGGTTCGGAGGATGAGGGGCGCGGGCCGGCCGAGGGTGGCGAGGCGGCGCTTGAGGTGGTCCCACGAAAGCTGGCCAAGGGCGGGATCGCAGCACTTCGGGACGGTGGGGGTGGCGCAGAGGAAAATGTGGCGCTCGCCACGTCCGACGCCGGCGGCAAGGGCGGCTGCGGTGAGTTCGGGGTCGGGCATGGGATGGAGCGCCGGTTATGAAACCGGCGGGGTGGGGTTGGGGAGGGTGCTGGGCTGTCTATCGAGGGGGAATCTGGCTCTTGGGATGAGGCGGTGCCGATTTCATCATCGGCGCTCCTGCTCTATTGGCGCTCCTGCCATTTGCGCAGCATGCGGAGCATGGAGGGGTCGGTGGTGTAGTTGGGGACCTTTTCGAGCGGGATCCAGGCGAGGTCGTGGGATTCGTCGCTGACGGTGTAGTCGGTGGGGCCCGTGGCGCGGAGGACGTAGCGGACGTCGTAGTGAAGGTGCTCGGGCTCGTCGCGGCGGGCGGGGATGGGGTGGATGTCGAGGTCGAAGATGTCGCGGCTGACGGCCTCGAAGTCGTCGAGCCCGGACTCCTCGCGGGCTTCGGTGAAGGCGACGGCGAGCGGGTCGGCGACGCCGTCGGCATGGCCGCCGAGCTGGAGCCAGCGGTCGAGCTTGGCGTGGTGGGTGAGCAGGACGTTTCCGCCGCTGCGGTCGACCACCCAGGCCGAGCCGGTGATGTGGCCGATGGCCAGGGAGCGCTCGAAGCAGTCGGACTGCCCGCGGACGAAGGCGTGGAAACGGTCGACGGTGTCTTTTTCGTCAGGGTGCGCCTCGCGGTAAGCGAGCAGGGCGTCGATCAGCGGTTGGCGGTGCACGCCGGGACCCTGCCTGCTTTTTCTCCAGAGGCAAGGTCTTGGGAGGAAGTCGCAGGATGAACGGGATGGGGAGGATGGATGGAATTTTGTTTTCCCATCGGGCGCATCCTGAACATCAAGCGTATCCTGCGAGATTTCCCCGCGAGCTCGTCACCTCATCCCGGCGAAGCGTTTGCGGAGGAGGTCCTTGTCGGAAAGGTCGGGGGCGGCGGCGCGGGCGTCCTCGATCCACTTCCATTCGAGCTCGTTCTTGGTCGGCTTACGGGTTTCGTAGTAGACGCCGAACTTGCCGGGGAAGTCCTCCTCGGCCAGCGACATGGCGGCGGCGGTGGATTCCATGTCGCGGGCGGATTCGTCGACGAGGTCGAAGACGCCGCCCCTGCGCGGGATGCCGGCGTCGAAGGCACCGGGGTAGAACATGGTGCACTCCGAGAGCGTTTCCACGACTGCGAAGCCGGGGTGCAGGATCGCCCGTTCGAACATTTCGTTCATGTGCTTCACCTGCGTCGCGTGGGTGCGGGCGATGAAGGTCGCGCCGCTGGCGATGAGCTGGGCCATCGTGTTGATCGGGCGGTCGATGGCACCGCGCGGGTCGGTCTTCGACTTGTGGCCGAGCGGGGTGGTGGGCGAGGTCTGGTTCTTGGTCAGGCCGTAGACCTGGTTGTCCATGATCACATAGGACAGATTCACGTTTTTCCGCGCGGCGTGCATCAGGTGGTTGCCGCCGATCGAGTAGCCATCGCCATCGCCGCCGAAGACGAACACGTGAAGGTCCGGGCGGGAGAGCGAAATGCCGGTGGCCAGCGGCAGGGCGCGGCCGTGGATGAAATGGATGCCGTGCGCGTTGACGAAGTAGGGGAAGCGCGACGAGCAGCCGATGCCGGCGACGCACACGATCTTCTCGTGCGGGATCTGGAGCTTCTCGACGACGTTGAAGAACGACGCGAGGACGGCGAAGTCGCCGCAGCCGGGACACCAGGTCGGGTGGTCGGCCTTGAGCTGCTTCTTGGTGAGTTTTTCCGCGGTGGACATGGCGAGCGTGGGAAAAGGATAAAGGATAAAGGAGAAAGTGGAGGTCAGCCGATGAGGTCGAGGGCGGCCTGGTGGATTTCCTTCACGCGGAAGGTGAGGCCCTGGACCTTGTTGAGGGACTGGATCTTGGAGTTGCAGGTGGCGGCGCGAAGCAGGGTGGCGAGCTGGCCGTAGCCGTGGACGCCGCGATCGTTCATCTCCGGCACGAGGATGTGCTGGTAGCGGGCGAAGATCTCGTCGAGGCCGGGGCGCAGCGGGTGGATGCGGCGAAACTGGAGCGAGCCGACCTTGTGGCCGGCTTCCCGGAGCTTGGTGGTGGCCTCCTTGATCGGGCCGTAGGTCGAGCCCCAGCCGATGAAAAGCAGGTCGCCTTCCTCGTCTCCGAAAAACTGCGGCGCGGGCAGCGAGTTCGCGAACTCGATGAGCTTGTCGCGGCGCTTGGCGGTCATCTTTTCGTGCATGACCGGGTTGGCGGACGGGTGACCCCATTCGTCGTGCTCGAGACCGGTGACGACCGGGTATTTCCCCTCGGGCGACGGGCAGCCGGGCGGCGCGTGGCGGGTGATGCGGTCGAGCGGGTAAGGTTTGCAGTCGGCCGGACAGGCGGAGAGGTCGAGGCGGGGTTCGATCCAGAACTTTTCGAGATCGGGCTCGGGAAAGGCCTCGATGCGGGTGGCGATGGCCTGGTCGGAAAGGATGACCACGGGCGTCGAGTAATCGCGGGCGATGCGGCAGGCCTCGACGGCGGTGTAGAAGCAGTCTTCCACATCGCGCGGGGCCAGCACGACCCGCGGCGAGTCGCCGTGGGAACCGTAGATCGCCTGCATCAGATCGGACTGCTCGACGGAGGTCGGCATGCCGGTGGACGGGCCGCCGCGCTGGATGTTGACGACGATCAGCGGCAGCTCGGCCATGGTGGCGTAGCCGATGGCCTCCGACTTGAGCGAGAGCCCGGGACCGGACGAGCCGGTGACGGCGAGATGGCCGGCGTAGGAGGCGCCGATGGCCATGGCCACGGCGGCGAGTTCGTCCTCGCACTGGATGAAGCTGCCGCCGTATTTCGGCAGCTCGGAGCGCAGCATTTCCATGATGCTGGTCCACGGGGTGATCGGGTAGCCGGCGCCGAAGCGGCAGCCGCCGGCGATCAGGCCGAGCGCGAGCATGGTGTTGCCGTCGGTGGAAATCCGGTTGGCTTCCGCGTTTTCGCCAGGGGCGAAGGGCATGTGCCGGATGTCGTGGACGGGGTAGGCGTAGCCGGCATCGAAGGCGAGCATGGCATTGCGCAGCACGTCCTCGGACTTGCGGCCGAACTTGCGCGAGATGAGGTCGGTGAGCCGCTCGCGGTCGAGCTTGTACACGGCGCACAGCATGCCGAGGACGAAGATGTTCTTGCCGCGGTCCTTGGCCGAGCCGCCGATCGCCTCAATGGCGGCGGAGGTGAAGGGGACGCCGATGTGGATGATGTCGCGCTCCTCTTTCAGTTCGGTGACCGTGTCGGAGTCGTAGAAACAGATGCCGCCATCGCGAAGCGAGCCGAGGTGGTTGTTGTAGGAGTCCTGGTAGAAGGCGACCAGCGTGTCGGCCTCGTCGCCGGGGTGGAGCACCTCGCCGGAGCCGAGGTGGACCTGGAAAATACTAGGACCCCCGGAGATCGTACTGGGGATCGTCATGTAGGTCATGACGTCCTGGGCGGTGGAGCCGGCGAGCTGGGCGAGGAAGGCGCCGATCGACTGGATGCCGTCCTGGGAATAGCCGGCGAGCCGGATCACGGCGTTACGAAGCGCGGGAGCGGATGCTGATGACATCGGGGTTTTTCGAATGGGTAGCTTGGTTCCCTAAAACGAATCGTCCGGGGCCGGAAGCAAAAACGGGCTCGCCGTCCGTCATCATCCGAAGGGGTTTTCAGGTCCTCACCCGGCCACTTTCAGGAAGCGTGCGAACCGGCGTTCCTCGAGTGTCCGCAGGTCGGAAAACGCGCGCGAGCGGGCGGCCTTCTCCAGGAGTGCGGGGAAGGTGCCGTCCATCCAGGTGCCCGTGATGATCGGGTGGACGTAGTACTTCCGGCTGGTCGCCATGGTGTTGAAAAGCCCGTTGGCGGCGCTTCGAACCGCCGCGACCTCCAGGGATTTCCGCTCGCGGGCGGACTCCGGCCAGGCGGCGGTGGCCAGGTGGTTGAAAGCAAGCAGCGAGCCGCGCCAGGTGCGGAAGGTCTTGGCCGAGAACTCGTCGCAGGACAGCTCGTGAATCAGTTCGTTGACCATCCCGGAGTCCACATGGCGGACCGTGCCATCATCATCCGGGTAGGAAAAAAGCGACTGTCCGGCGAGTTCGTGGCAGTGGCTCAAATGCCGGGCCAAGGCCGGTTGGTCGAGCCTCAGGTGGACCTCCTTGCCGTGTTTTCCGATGTAGCACAGCTCGACCGCGCGGCCGTGGATCTCCGCATGCTCGCGGGCGAGGGTGGTGATGCCGTAGGTGCCGTGCTCGTCGCGGTAGGCGGCGTTTCCCACGCGGGCACCGGTGCGGTCGATGATCGCCAAGGCCACGGCGGTGGCGGTTTCCTCGTTCAGCGTGCGGCGGGCGATGATCCCGTCCAGCGACCTGCGGATGCCCGGAAGGGCGTGGGCGAAGTCGAGCAGCATCTCGAATTTCAGCTGGTTGCGGATCTCCATCCATTCGGGGTGGTAGCGGTATTGCTTGCGATCCCGATCGTCGCGGCCGGTGGCCTGGAGGTGTCCGTTCGGGGGCAGGCAGATCCACACCGAGCGGTAAGCGGGCGGAATGGCAAGGGAGCGGATGCGATCAAGGTCCTCGCCGGCAGCCAGCCGCGATCCATCCGGTGCCAGGTAACGGAAGCCGCGCCCGCAGCGTTGGCGGCGGTAACCGGGCTCGGTATCGGAGGTGCGGATGAGCTTCATGGCGTTCCCGCTGTCTCGCACCGCTTATGCCGGACGGATTTCCAGCAGCGCTTGGGCGGCGGCATTGCTATTCGCTCGGCGGCCTGGCGTGCTGAATGCGTTTTGCCAGCCGGAAGGAGGGCGCTCGGGGGCTAAGTCCTTGATGGGACGGGGTCCGCGTCCATGGCATCCGGCAGGCTGGAGGAAACGCCGACATACCCATGAAATCGACATCGTTCGACGAGGCGGCCGGGCCCCTGCCCGAAGTTGAAACAGTGACACCCCCGCAAGCCCGCGGCGGCGGCTTGGGCGCCATCGCCACCGATCCGGGCGTGGATTTCCGTGTCTGGGCCCCGAACGCGGAGCAGGTGTGGGTGACCGGGGACTTCTGCGATTGGCAGGAGCCCGGGTTGGAGCTCGGGAGTGAGGAGGGCGGATGCTGGTCCGGCTGGGTGGAAAGCGCCGGCCCGGGAAGCCAATACAAGTTTCGCCTGAAAAACGGCGAGCGGACGTTTCTCAAAACCGACCCGCGGGCGCGCGAGGTGGATCCCTCGAGTGGCAACGGCGTGGTGTATCAGGACGGGTTCGACTGGGAGGGCGTGGAATATGAAGCGCCGCCGCTGAACGAGCTGGTGATCTACGAGATGCACGCCGGGACTTTTGACGAAGACGGCACCTTCGATGGCATCATTGGCCGCCTCGACTACCTGGTGGACCTGGGGGTCAATGCGATCGAGCTGATGCCGCCGACCCAGTTTCCCGGCGAGCGCTCGTGGGGCTACAACGTGAGCCATCCGTTCGCGGTCGAGGCGGACTACGGCGGCGTCGATGGGCTGAAGCGGCTGGTCCGCGAGGCGCACCGCAAGGGTATCGCGGTGATCCTCGACGTCGTCTACAACCACTTCGGACCCTCGGAGCTGGACATGTGGCAGTTCGACGGCTGGAGCGAAAACGGGATGGGCGGGATCTATTTTTACAACGACTGGAAATCCAAGACGCCGTGGGGTGACACGCGCCCGGACTACGGGCGGGAGGAGGTGCGGCAGTACCTCCGGGACAACGCGATGATGTGGATCGAGGAATTCCGCGTGGATGGCCTGCGTCTCGATGCGGTGGCCTTCATCCGCACGGTGGATGTGGAGGTGCCCGAGCCGGAGGAAATCCCGGAAGGCTGGCAGGTGATGCAGTGGATCAACAAGGACATGAAGCGGCACTCGCCGCGGGTGTATTCGATCGCCGAGGACATCGGCGACAACCGCGCGCTGACCACCTGGATCGATCAGGGCGGCGGCGGCTTCGACACCCAGTGGGAGTCGGCCTTCGTGTTTCCGATGAAGGAGATGATCCAGTGCCCGGACGATGCCGGCCGCGACGCCAACAAGGCGGCCGAGGCGATCGGCAGCGCGCCGGAGGGCGACGTGTTCCGGCGGGTGGTTTATCTGGAAAGCCACGACATGGTCGCGAACGGGCGATCGCGGACGACGAGCGGGATCGATGGCGGGGATCCCGCCAGCGAGTGGGCGCAACGGCGCGCCTTGTTGGGGGCCGCGATCGTGATGACCTCGCCGGGGGTGCCCATGGTGTTCCAAGGGCAGGAGTTTCTGGAGGATGGCGAGTTCGACGATGGCGAGCCGCTCGATTGGGAAAAGGCCGACCGTTTCCGCGGGATCAAGGCGGCCTTCCGGGATCTGGTGAAGCTGCGCCGGAATCTGGAAAACCGAACCCGGGGCTTGTGCGGTCAGCATACCGAGTTCACCCACATCGATGCCGGTCAGAAGGTGTTGGCGTGGCATCGCTGGGATGCGGGCGGGCCGGGCGACAGCACCATGGTGGTGATGAACCTGACCGCGGCGTCCCACGAGTTTTACCAGGTCCCGTTTCCCGCGCCGGGCGCCTGGCAGGTGCGGTTCAATGCCGACTGGACGGGCTACAGCGAGGAGTTCAGCGACGTCGGCGAGACCGCGATCGAGGTTGGCGACGACGGTCTCGGAGCGCTGCCGCTGCCGGCCTACGGGTTCGTCATTCTCAGCCAGAACCGCGCGGAGTGAACCTGACCTCCGATCATCCCTGGTGGGCCCTGAAAAACGGCATTCCTCGTACTTTCCCGCCTCTGGAGGGGAACACGAAGTGCGAGGTGGCCATCCTGGGCGCCGGGATCACCGGGGCGATCCTGGCCGAGGCGCTGACGGCCGATGGGCACGACGTGGTCGTGCTCGACGGGCGCGAGGTCTGCCACGGCAGCACCTGCGCCAGCACGGCCTTGCTGCAGTATGAGATCGATACCCATCTGGTCGATCTCATCGAAATGCACGGCCGCGAGCGGGCGGAGCGGGCCTATCTGGCGTGTCACCGGAGCATCGACCTGCTGGAGCGGAAAATTGGCGCGCTGGGGTTGGAATGCGCTTTTACCCGCAAGGACAGCGTTTACCTCGCCTCGAAACAGGAGGACGTCGAGCCGCTGCAGCGGGAGGCGGCGGCGCGGCGGAGGATCGGGATCGAGGTGGAGGACTGGAGCGCGGCGGAGGTGAGCGGGCGGCTCGGGTTGCCGCATCCCTTCGCGCTCCGCTCGACGCAGGCGGCGGAGGTCGATCCCTTCCGGCTGGCCCATGGCCTGCTCGCGGCCGCGGTGGCGCGGGGTGCCCGCGTGCACGATCGCACCCGCGTGGAGGAGGTCGTCCGCGACCGCACCGGCGCCCTCCACCTGGTGACCGGCCGCGGCCATGTCGGCACCCGGTGGCTGGTGGTCGCCTCCGGCTACGAGGCGGTGGAAATGTTCGGCTGCGGGAACCTGGTCTCGCTGCACAATTCCTTTGCGCTGGCCAGCGAACCGATGGAGCGGCGGTGGTGGAACGATTGCCTGCTGTGGGAGAGCGCGCGGCCGTATTTCTATCTGCGGACCGATGCCGACGGGCGGGCGATTCTCGGCGGTGAGGACATTCCGTTCCGCAGCCCGGCGGCGCGCGAGAAGGCGCTCGCAGCCAAGGTGCGGAAGCTGGAGAAACGTTTCCACACGATGTTTCCCGAGCTGCCGATGGAGACGGCTTATGCCTGGGCGGGGACCTTCGGGGAAACGGAGGACGGTCTGGCCTATCTGGGTGAAAAACCGGACGAGCCCGGCTGCCTGTTCGCCCTCGGCTACGGGGGAAACGGCATCACCTACAGCATGACCGCCGCCGAGATCATTTGTGAGGCCGTCAAGGGGCGGAGGCATGAGGATGCCGGGGTGTTTGCGTTTGATCGGTGATCGCTGGATCTCGAGCGGGAATGGGCACGACTCGAATGGCACGGGATGAAAGTGATTTCCGGGGGTCTTTTCATGACCCCGGGCACTGGACGTAGCCGGTGGCTTGAGGAAAGCGTTCCGTCATCAGCGAAGTGCCGGAAGGGGTGCCGGACGCCGTTGGAAGCTGTTGGAAGTCGTTGGAAGTCGTTGGAAGCTGTTGGCGATCCACTGCTTTCCGATGCCCTGGGCGGGGCTGAATTTCGTTGGGTCGTTGGGTCGTTGGGTCGTTGGGTCGTTGGGTCGTTGGGTCGTTGGGTCGTTGGGTCGTTGGGTCGTTGGGTCGTTGGGTCGTTGGGTCGCTGGGTCGCTGGGTCGCTGGGTCGTCTTGGGTGAGTCGGGCGGGGAGGGACTCGAAGGAAGGCCTCAGGGAGGTGGAGTCCTGGGGGCCTGCCCGGCGGTCGATGCCCGCCGCCCCCATGCAGGAGCGGGCCTTCTGCCGCCGGTTTCTTGAGGCGGGAAACCGGTCAAAGATCAATCGGAGCTTGTCACCACCGGCTCATTTCCCAAGTCCCTCCGGGACGGAAGAAGCCTCATCGGAGCTTAATCCGGTGCCATTCCGGTACGCCCGGAGATGCGATCGGTACGCCCGGAGATGCGATCGGTACGGCCGGAGATGCGATCGGTACGGCCGGAGACGCGATCGGTACGGCCGGAGATGCGATCGGTACGGCCGGAGATGCGATCGGTACGGCCGGAGACGCGATCGGTACGCCCGGAGATGCGATCGGTACGCCCGGAGATGCGATCGGTACGCCCGGAGATGCGATCGGTGCGGGGCGAGCGCCCCTGCGGATCGCGACGTTTTGAGCAATCTGCATGGCGATGTCACGATGCGAACCCTCCTCCCGAGGGCGGTGAATATCTTGGAGGAGAAGTCGCTGAAGACTGGAAATACGGGAGTTGGAGCGCGTCGAGCGATGGGCTCGCAAGGAACGGAGAGCGGTTCCAAGTCCGGAGAGAGTTGTGAATAACCTCGGGACAACTCGGGAGCGCCTTGTCGCAGGTCCGGATTTCAAGGGGTTTCCACCGCCTTGTTCAAATGGCATGCCAACAGGGGAGCGTTAGGTTTTCCCCCGGAAAAAAACAGCCGCTCCGGCTGAACCGGAGCGGCTGGGAGTCAGGGCTTGGCGGATGGAGTCCGCCGCCACGAATTACTTCTTGGCGCGCTTCGCAGCCTTCTTGGCGCTCTTCTTCTTGGTCGCTTTTTTAGCGGCCTTGGGAGCGCTGCCGTCGTTGATCGCGGCGTGGGCGGCGGCGAGGCGGGCGACCGGCACGCGGTAGGGCGAGCAGGACACGTAGGCGAGGCCGAGCTTGTGGCAGAACTTCACCGAGTCCGGATCGCCCCCGTGCTCACCGCAGATGCCGAGCTTGATGTCCGGGCGGACCTCGCGGCCCTTGGCGGCGGCGATTTCCATCAGCTGGCCGACACCGGTGGTGTCGAGCGAGGCGAACGGGTTCCGCGGATAGATATCGTTCTCGGTGTAGCTGTTGAGGAACGAGCCCATGTCGTCGCGGCTGACACCGAGCGCGGTCTGGGTCAGGTCGTTGGTGCCGAACGAGAAGAACTGGGCGTGGGCCGCGATCTCGTCGGCGGTGACGGCACCGCGCGGGACTTCGATCATGGTGCCGACAAGGTAGTCGAACTCGACGCCCTTCTTCTCCTTCACCTCCGCGGCGATGCGGTGGATGATCTCGACCTGCAGCTCCAGCTCACGGGCGTAGCCGACGAGCGGGACCATGACCTCGGGCTTCACTTCGATGCCCTTCTTCACGCACTGCGCGGCGGCTTCGAAGATCGCCTGGGCCTGCATCTCGGCGATTTCCGGGTAGGAAATGGCGAGGCGGCAGCCGCGGTGGCCGAGCATCGGGTTGAACTCGTGCAGTTCGTGGACGCGCTGCATGATGGTCTCGACCGGGATGCCGATCTTGTTGGCCAGGTCGAGCTGCTGCTCCTTGGTGTGGGGCAGGAACTCGTGCAGCGGCGGGTCGAGCAGGCGGATGGTGGCCGGCTTGCCTTCGAGGGCCTTGAAGATGCCGAAGAAGTCCTTGCGCTGGTGCGGGAGGAGCTTCTTGAGCGCCTTGCGGCGGTTCGTTTCGTTGTCGGCGAGGATCATCTCGCGCATGGCGTCGATCCGGTCCCCCTCGAAGAACATGTGCTCGGTGCGGGTCAGGCCGATGCCCTCGGCGCCGAAGGCGACGGCGGTCTTGACCTGCTCCGGGGTGTCGGCGTTGGTGCGGACGCCCATGCGGGTGGCCTTGGCGCACCAGTCCATGAGCTGGACGAAGTGCTGGAACTTCTCGGTGTTCTGCGAGGACTTCTTGCCGTTGATGAGGCCGGTGATGATCTCGGACGGCTCGGTGGCGACCTGGCCGCCGTAGACGATGCCGGTGGTGCCGTCGATGGACAGGTAGTCGCCTTCCTTGAACGACTGGCCGCCGGCCTTCACGGTCTTCTTGTCGTAGTCGATCTCGATGCCCGAGGCACCGCAGATGCAGACCTTGCCCATCTGGCGGGCGACCAGCGCGGCGTGCGAGGAGACGCCTCCGCGGGAGGTGAGGATGCCTTCGGCGGCGATCATGCCGCGGAGGTCTTCCGGCGAGGTTTCGACGCGGACCAGCAGGACCACCTCACCCTTGTTGGCGGCGGCGGCGGCGCGGTCGGCATTGAGGTAGATCTTGCCGGAGGCGGCACCCGGACCGGCCGGCAGGCCCTTGGCGATCTCGGGAGTCTTCTTGAGCTCGGCGGCGTCGAAGACGGGGGCGAGCAGTTGGTCGAGCTGGTCGGCCGGGTTGCGCAAGACGGCGGTCTGCCAGTCGATCAGCTTCTCCTTGTTCATGTCCATGGAGAACTTCAGCGCGGCCGCGGCGGTGCGCTTGCCGTTCCGGGTCTGCAGCATGAACAGCTTGCCGTCCTGGATGGTGAACTCGACGTCCTGGACGTCCGTGAAGTGCTTTTCGAGGATCTTGCGGACCTTGAGCAGGTCCTTGTAGGCCTGCGGCAGGGCTTGCTCCATGCCCGAGACGGGGTCCGGGGTGCGGACACCGGCGACGACGTCCTCGCCCTGGGCGTTGACGAGGAACTCACCGTAGAGCTCGTTTTCGCCGTTGGCGGGGTTGCGGGTGAAAGCCACGCCCGACCCGGAGTTGGTGCCGGTGTTTCCGAAAACCATGGCCTGCACGTTGACCGCGGTGCCCCAGGCGGCGGGGATGCCGTACTTGCGGCGGTAGACGATCGCACGGTCGTTCATCCAGGAGGAGAACACGGCACCGGCGGCACCTTCGAGCTGCTCCCACGGGTCTTCCGGGAAACCCTGGCCGGTGCGGTCCTTGACCAGCTTCTTGAAGCGGGCGACGAGCTCCTTGTTGTCCTCGGCGGTCAGGTCGGAATCGACGATGTCCTTGCCGTAGGTCTCGTGCTTGAAGCTTTCGATGACTTCCTCGAAGGGCTCGTGGTCCTCACCCTCGCGCTTTTGCACGCCGAGCACCACGTCGCCGTACATCTGGATGAAGCGGCGGTAGCAGTCCCATGCGAAACGCTCGTTGTCGGTGGCCTTGGAGAGGGCTTCGACGGTCTTGTCGTTGAGGCCGAGGTTGAGGACGGTGTCCATCATGCCCGGCATCGAGTCACGGGCACCGGAGCGCACGGCGACGAGGAGCGGGAAGCCCTCGGAGTCGCCGAACTTGTAGCCCATGATCTTCTCCATGTTGGCGATGCCCGCCTCCATCTGCGCGCGGAGCGTGGAGGGATAGGTGCGCTTGTGGGCGTAGTAGTAGGTGCAGACCTCGGTGGTGATGGTGAAGCCGGCCGGCACCGGGAGACCGATGAGGGTCATTTCAGCGAGGTTGGCGCCCTTGCCGCCGAGCAGCTCCTTCATTTTCCCGTGGCCGTCGGCCTTGCCGTTGCCCCAGGTGTAAACGTATTTCGGGCCCTTGGTGGAGGCCGCCTTGCGTGCCGCTTTCTTGGCGGTCTTTTTGCGTGTAGCCATCTTTTGTCTCAGTGGATGAGGTTTGCGTCGTAGAGGCACCGTGGAAGATGCGTCCCTCACGGTAACGCGTCCCGGCGCGGACGCGCGGAGCTTAGGAATCGCGAATCCCGTGTCAATGAACGAGTTCCAGTGCTTGACAACGCCGTGACAAGAAAAACCCGGATACCCCCATCAGGGCATCCGGGTAGGAAATCGAAATCGAAGTTCTCCGATCAGCGGCGACGGCGCAGCAGGCCGAGAAGACCGATGCCACCGAGCAGGGTGATGGAGGGCTCGGGGACAACTTCCGCAAATGTCGTAGCTACCACCAAGTTGTCGATCACTTCAGTCGAATTACCGCTTCCTTGTCGGAAGGCAAAAGCCTCCATAGGTTGCGACGGGTCGGCTGTAACCGATGAAATGCTTGGTGAAGCCTCCGACGTCGGGTTCACCCACAGCTCGCTAAGGCCTGTGTCGTAATCGTAAGAAACCACGAGCTTGTAGCTGGTGTTGAACGAGAAATCAGTCGCAAAAGTGGTGTCGGGGCTGCTTCCGACATCGGAGAGGCCGAAGGTGAAATCGCCTCCGCTGCTGGGAGCAGCGACGAAAATGCGACCGTTGAATCCCGTGGCCGAGTCTTTGAAGTGGGCAAAGTAGGCAGTCGTTGACCCTCCGCTCACGGTAACATCGAAGGAGGCGTAGTAAGTCTCACCTGCCCCCATCGTGATCCCCAAGCTCGCATTCACATCCTCACGTGATCCGCTTCCCTGAACCAATGTAATCGTCTGAGAAGTGACTTGAACGAAGGAGCCGCTGCCGCTGTGGTTCGACCAAGCCGCACTGGTCGTGAGGTCGCCGTCCGGATAACTGAAATCATCGGTCAACAAGACAGTTCCGAACGAGGTGCTGCACAGGGCAAGAAAGACGGACGTCGATAGTAGGCTTGCTTTCATAGTGGAGGGTTGGAAATGGGGAATGAAAGATCGAACAGCTGGCTCGGGTGAACCAGAATTCTGTGTCAGAATCGTCTTTTAAACCCCGGATCTAAATTCAATTTGAAGCAATCTACAGGCCAGAAGGCGACTCATTTTTACGTCCCCGCCTGCCCACGCGCCATCACCACCTTGCCCGTGCGGACGGTTTCGATGATCTCGAATTGGGAGAACATGGTGACGGCGGCATCCACCTTCTGGCTGTCGCCGGTGATCATGACGATCATCGAGGTCGGCGTGAGATCGACGGTTTTGCCGGTGAAGTGCTCGGCAATCTGGAGGGCCTGCGAGCGCTCGGAGGGCGAACATTTCAGCTTCACCATGCACAGCTCGCGGGTCACCGAGTCCTCGGAGTGGTGCTCGGAGCAGTGAATGACGTCGATCAGTTTGCTGACCTGCTTGATGATCTGCTCGAGGCCCTGGGGGTCTCCGGAAATGCCGATGGTCATCCGCGAGAAGCGGGCCGAACGGCCTTGCGACACGACCAGCGAGTCGATGTTGAAGCCGCGCCGGGCAAAAACCTGGCAGATGCGCATGAGAACCCCGGCCTTGTTGTTCACGAAGACCGAAAGCGTGTGGGTGCCCTGGCCGGTGGTGCCGTCCACGGGGGTGTCGGTGGTGACGATGGAGCTCATTTGAAGAAGATGGTGGATGGTGGATCGGAGATGGTGGATGGAAGACCGGGTGGTGCGGGGGGGTAAGGATCGCCCCTCTACCATCCGGCATCTTCCATCGGAGGCCACGGGCCCTCAGGTCGAACCGGTGGGTTTGGCCATCTTGTGCTTCGGCGGCTCGGTGAGCATGTCCTCGAGGGCGGCGCCGGCGGGGATCATGGGGAACACGTTGTCCGTCTTGACGCACTCGGCGTGGATCAGGATCGGGCCGTCGTTGTATTCGAGGGCCTTTTCGATCATCCGGGAAACGTCGGCCGGACGCTTGATGTTCACGCTGGGGATGCCGTAGGCGGCGGCCAGCTTGCAGAAATCCGGGTTGCCGTGGAGATCCACGCCGGATTCGCGGTTTTCGAAAAACAGCTCCTGCCACTGGCGGACCATGCCGAGGTAGTGGTTGTTGAGCACCACGATTTTCACCGGCAGCTTGTGGATGGCCACCGTCGCCAGTTCGAACAAAGTCATCTGGAACCCGCCATCGCCGGCGATCGAAATGACGGTCTTGTCCGGACAGGCGAGCTGGGCGCCGATGGCGGCCGGGAAGCCGAAGCCCATGGTGCCGGCACCGCCGGAGGAGATCCATTCGTAGGGGCGGTCATTCAGGTAGAACTGGGCCGCCCACATCTGGTGCTGGCCCACGTCGGTGGTCACGATCGCCTTGCCGCCGGTCTGCTCGTAAAGCTCCTGGATGACCTGCTGCATGCGCAGGCCGCCTTGCTTGCGGTAGGTCAGCGGATGCTTTTTCTTGTAACCGTCGAGCGCGCTGAGCCACGGGGCGGTGTCGAGCTTTTCCGCCCGCTTGTTCAGCTCGCCGAGCGCGGCCTTGGCATCGCCGATGACCTGCACGTGGGGCACGATCATCTTGGACATTTCCGCCGGATCGATGTCGATGTGGATGATCTTGGCGTTGCGGCCGAACTTGTCGGCCTGGCCGATGATGCGGTCATCGAAGCGCGAGCCGACGTTGAGGATGAGGTCGGCCTCGACCATCGCCTTGTTCGCATAGGCGGTGCCGTGCATGCCCAGCATCCCGAGGGAAAGCCGGTGGGTTTCCGGGAACACCCCCTTGCCGAGCAGGGTGGTGGTCACCGGGCACTGCAGCGTTTCCGCCAGCTTCATCAGCTCCTCGCCGGCGCGGGCGATCATCGCCCCCTGGCCGGCCAGAATGACCGGACGGCGGGAATGGGCGATGAAATCGAGCGCGATCTCGACCGCGGCGGGATCGATCTCGAAAGCCTTTTCCGGATGGTATCCGGGCAGGTCGAGTTCGGGTTTGAGGTCGCCGGTGAACGGGCCTTGCGAAACATCCTTCGGAATGTCGATCAGCACCGGACCGGGACGGCCGGTGGTGGCGATGTGATAGGCCTCCCGGGCGACCTTCGGCAGGTCGTTGGATTCCTTCACCAGGAAATTGTGTTTCACTACCGGCATGGTGATGCCGAAAATGTCGGCCTCCTGGAACGCGTCCTTGCCGAGCATCCAGGTCACCTGCTGGCCGCAGAGCACGATCATCGGCACCGAGTCCATCTGGGCGGTCATCAGGCCGGTGACGGTGTTGCCGGCACCCGGGCCGGAGGTCACCAGCACCGCGGCGGGCCTGCCGGTGGCGCGGGCGTAGCCGTCGGCCATGTGGACGGCTCCCTGTTCGTGGCGGACGAGGATGAACTTCATCTTCGTCTTCACGGTTTCGAGGGCATCGAAAATCGGAATCGCCGCACCTCCGGAGTAGCCGAAGATGTATTCGATCCCGAGTTCGTCGAGGGTCTTGATCAGCGCTTGGGCGCCGTCCAGTTGTTCCTTGCTCATGAGAAATTTGGTGTCCGAGGCCGAAGTCGGACTTTTTCGACTGCGGTGCAACCCGAAAATTGAGGTTTTCGCGGCAAAGTGTGTCCTAAGGGTCGATCTTGATTCGGAAAATGGTCAAAATCCAAGAAAGAAGACCTTGAGTGCTGCCTATCGATCCGGGAAAAGATGCTTCCAAGCCGCAAACGCCTCGAGGATTTCCTCGGACTTGCGGGTCGGGGAGAGTTCCCAGGTCAGAGGGCAGCCTGCGGGGAAAAACGACAGAATCTGCTGGTAGTCGAGCTCCCCGGTGAAGGGCACGCGGTGGTCGCGGGCGGGCCATTGGACGTCGTGGACGTGGCCGCCGATCAGGTAGGGCCGCATGGTCTCCAGCCACTCGTGGTGATCGAGGAGCCCGAGGTTGTGCTTCAGCTGGACGTGGCCGAAATCGTGCCAGTAGCCGACGTTCGGGTGGTCCTTGAAGTGTTCCTGGAGGGCGATCATTTCCCGCTCCGTGGGCATGTCCTCGAAGCGCGAGCGCGATTCGATGGCCAGCAGCAGGTCGAGTTCCTTGGCCTGCTCGGCGATTTGCTCGAGGGCGGCGATCGCCCGCTGATAGTAGAGCGGCCCGAGCTTCTCGCGCTTCTTCACGAAGGCGATCCGCTCCTTGGCGAAGCGCGCGGTGTCGCGCTCGCCCTCGGCGACCATGGTGGTCAGGCGCTTGGTCCACTTCTTCGGACTCAACGGCACCGAGCCCATGTGCAGAACGACGTACTTCGCCTTGAACTGGGCGGCGAGATCGAGCGTGCGCTTGGTCATCTCCATCGCCCGCTGGCGGTCGAAGCCGCGGTGGGAGGTGTATTCGTAGGCGTCCGGCGCATCGATCATCACCTCCACCGGCGAAGGAAAGTAGTTGTGGACGCCGAGGCAGGTGAAACGCCCGTCCTCGAAGGCCTTCTTGATGCCGGGAAGCTTGGTGATCGTCATCCCGTGCGACAGCTCCAGCTCGCTGAAGCCGAGTTCGAGGATCTCATCGATCATCGCCTCGCCATCGGTGTGGCGGGAGTTGTTCCAGCAGGTCGAAAAGGCGGGCACGGCGGAGGCTATGCCTCCGAAGTTCCAAGTACCAAGGGCCAAGTTCCAAGGTGGAACGCGGGATGCGGGGGAATAGGTTCTTTGGGACCTATACGAGCTATGGAGAAGAGGCCCGTCAGTCCCCTGCGATGAGAAAAACGATCTCACCCTTCGGCGGATGGCTCTGGAAATGCGCCAGCAGCTCGGCGGCGGTGCCGCGGTGGTAGGTTTCGAACTTCTTGGTCAGCTCGCGGGCGACGCAGCAGCGGGCGTCCGGATGCGCTTTGGCGAGCACCTCGAGGGTCGAGATCAGGCGGTGCGGGGACTCGAAGAACAGGGTGGTGCCGTCGTTTTCCAAGGCCGCCTCCATCGCGGCGAGGCGCTTGCCCTTTTTCACCGAAAGGAAGCCGAGGAAATGGAAGGCGTGGCAGGGAAACCCCGAGCCGATCAGCGCCGTGAGCACGGCGGAAGGACCG
This sequence comes from Haloferula sargassicola, assembly GCF_040362925.1. Taxonomy (NCBI): domain Bacteria; kingdom Pseudomonadati; phylum Verrucomicrobiota; class Verrucomicrobiia; order Verrucomicrobiales; family Verrucomicrobiaceae; genus Haloferula; species Haloferula sargassicola. Next base: position 206,855 of record NZ_BAABRI010000004.1, on the reverse strand, counting down.
GGCAGGACCTCGTAGTCGAGGCTCTCTTGTAGGCAGGCCTGGATGAGCCGGTAGCCGGGATCCGAAACGCCCGGCATGCCGGCATCGGACACCACGGCGATGGTTTCCCCGCCCCGGGCGGCGGCGACGAGTTCCGGGATCCGCCGCACTTCGTTGTGCTCATGGAGCGAAACGAGCGGCTTGCCGGCGATGCCGAGGTGCGCCAGCAGGGGCGCGGAGTGGCGGGTGTCCTCGCAGGCGATGCGGTCGGCGTTCTTGAGCGCCTCGATGGCCCGCAGGGTGATGTCGTCCCGGTTGCCGATGGGGGTGGGGACGAAGTGGATCATGGTGCCTGGTTCGAGGTTATGCGTGATGGCTTATTGGGGAAACAACGCCCAACGCCCAACGCGAACCTAATATCCGTTGGCGAGGCGGGAAACCATGGCTTCGCTGGCGCGCTGGAGCGCATCGGGCAGCGAGTTGTTGCGGGCGGTCTGGAGGTTGGAGTCCACGAAAAACCGCGACCAGCCGGAGGACGTGCCGGAGGCCAGCACTTGGTTCGGGTTGGCGGCATCGCGCAGCACCCAGGTGAGCGTGACCGTGTCCTGCAGCTCCAGCGGGCGCAGCGTGTCGAGGCGGGCCGAGCGGAGCTGGGCGTAGTCGATCTTGCTCACCGTGCCCTCCAGCACCGCGTCGGCCGAATCGCGGGTGCCGATGCGGTAGGTGCCGTCGTTGACGAAGGCCTCCGCCGCGGCGGAGGTCGCGAGGGCCTCGGCCCGGGGGAGCAGGGTGTCGTTGCGGAACATCGGCACGGCGATGGTTTTCACCGAGGCCAGCACGGCGGGCTTGGCGCCATCGACCGTGTAGCCGGCGCAGCCGGTGAGCGCCGCGGCGAGGACGAGGAGGGGAGCGAGGAAGCGCGTCATGGTCAGTTGCCGCCGAGGGCGGAAAGTCGGGCCTGGGCCTTGTCGTGGAGGTCGCCGGACTTCGCGCGGCGCACGACTTCCTTGTAGTAAAGGACGGCCGACGGGGTGTCGCCCTTCTTCTCGTAGAACTTGGCGATGTCGAAGGTGTTCTGGATGTCGCGGCCGCCGATGCTCGACAGCAGCTTGCGCGCCTGGGCGTTGCGCCGGTGGCCGGGCCACTGGCTCAGGTAGTCGCGGAAGGCCTCCTCGGCGCGGTCCAGGTTGGCCTGGTCCTGGTTGCCCTCGCGGGCCTCGGTGAGCAGCACCTCGCCGATCCGGAACTGCGCCTCGGGGGCCTCCGGGTAGTTCGAGTAGTCGATCACCACCTTGCGGAAGGCCTCCACGGACTCGGAGATCTTGCCGTCGCTGGCGTAGATGTCGCCGATCTTGTAGGCGGCCTTGGCGGCGGTGGCGGAGCGCGGGGCATTGGCGGCCACCTTCTGCAGCATTTCGATGATCTTCTTGCTCGGCAGGTTCGATTTCAGCCCGAGGAAGCTGGATTTGATCCCGCCGTCAGCAGCGGAAAAGGCCATCTCCCGCTGCCGGTCGAAGGCCTCGCGATAGAGTCCGCTGCCCTGGTAGCGGCTGATGACCGCCTGGTAGGCATCGAAGGCGTCCTCGGTTTCACCCATCTGGTCGAGCAGCTTGGCCTGGCGGAAGCGCGCCTCGGGGGCCTTCTGCGAGAGGGCGATCTTGTCGGCGATCTCGTCGTAGAGCTTGACGGCCTTCTTCGTCTTGCCGGCATTTTCCGCGGACTGCGCCTCGGCGAAGAGGGCCTCGGCGCGGCCGTTGTCGGATGATCCGGCGCTGACCATGGGCGGCAGGTTGGAATCGTCCGCGCAGGATGCCAGCAGGACGATGATCGGGAAAAGGGCGAGCCTCGAACGCATGGCGGGACGCTATAGAGGGCGGGCGGGGGGCGGAAAGCGAAAATCAGGACCGCCCGAGTTCCTGCGAGCGCCGGCTGGCGGCGGTCACCGCCTCGATCAACGCCGAGCGCAGCCCGCCGGCTTCCAGCGCGGCCAGCCCGGCGATGGTGGTGCCACCGGGCGAGGTCACCTGGTCCTTGAGCTGGCCGGGGTGGAGCCCGGTTTCCAGCACCATGGTCGCGGCCCCGCGCAGCGTGCGGGCGGCCAGCTCCAAGGCCACGTCCCGCGGCAGACCGGCGCGCACGCCGCCATCGGCCAGTGCCTCGATCATCAGGAAAACAAAGGCCGGCCCGCTGCCGGACAGGCCGGTCACGGCATCCAGGAGCTTTTCCGGCAGCGCGTGGGCGCTGCCGACCGCGCCGAGCAGTGACTGCGCCGCCTCACAGTCGGCCGGGGTCGCGTTGGCCGAGCAGGCGAAGCCCGCCGCGCCCTCGCCGACCAGGGCCGGCGTGTTCGGCATGCAGCGGACCAGCCGCCAGCCGTCCGGAGCATGGGCGGCGAGCCAGTCGAGGGTCAGCCCGGCCGCGATGGAGACCAGCAGGCCCTCCGGCGCAGCACTGGATTTCAGCGCGCCGAGCGCCTCGGCGGCGTGCTGGGGCTTGGTGCAGAGCAGCATGGTGTCGCAACCGGCCAGGTCCTCGATGGACTTGACCACCCTGCCGCCGGTGGCTTCGGCGAAGGCCTCGCGGGCCGCAGGGTGGGGGTCGAAGCCCGTCAGGGCCTCCGCCGTCACCGCGCCCGCGCGGACCGCTCCGCCGACCAGGGCGGTGCCCATTTTTCCACATCCGATGACTCCGAGCTTCATGGGCGGGAGGCTAGAGCGGCCTGCCGGCGGCGGGCGAGTGTTCATTTTGCTTGGAGCGGCGCGCGGCGGCCAGCATCGTGCGCCGCATGCGATACGGATGGCTGGCAGTACTGATGGCGGGAACGGGACTGACATGGGCACAGGCCACCCCGCCGAAGGCGGATCCGGCTCCGGCGGCGGAGGAAATCCCGGCCATGCCCGACGTGGCCGACCTCATTTCAGCCACGGTCGCCGCGCTGCCGGCGCCCACGTCCCCGCCGGTCAAGGGCGGGGTGAACATGACCGTCACCGCGCTCAACCCCGACGTCCAGCAATCGGTCCGCGACGGCATGACCTGCCTCCACACCGGCTGGGACTTCGAGGCCTACCGGCATTTCGTGAAGGCGCTGCAGCAGGATCCCGACTGCCTGATGGCGACCTGGGGCGTCGGCCTTTCGCTCCTCCACGGCAGCGATGACCTCTCCAAGCAGCGCGAGGCCGCCTTCAACCGCATGCTGGGGCTGGTCGATCTCGGCTACGGCACCGACCTCGAGCACCGCTATGTCTACGGGCTGTCCATGTTGGTGAAAGAAGGCGCGCAGGAGGCGGCCAACATTTTCGGCAAGGCCGCGGAGGAATACCCGAACGACCCCCAGCTGGTGCTGCTGCAGGCGCTGCTCGGCCGCGGCGGCTACGACATCACCGGCGATGCCACCCCGGATGAGGAGCGGGCGGAAAAGCAGGTCCGCGAGCTGATCGCGAAGCACCCCGACCAGTCGTATCTGAAATACGCCCTGCTGGCGATGCGGGCCGAGGCGCCCGACCTTTCGGGCGACCTCAAGATGGCCCGCTCGATCAGTGCGGAGTCGCCGCAGTTCGGCCCGTACTTTCACCTGCTCGGGCACTACGAGTGGCGCTGTGGAAACGCCGGACCGGCGCAGGCGGCCTTTGGCTGGGCCGGCGATGCCTACGCCACCTGGATGCGCGAGACCGGCCTCGGCCCGCTCGAATGCCCCGGCTGGACCAAGGCGGAGGTCTACCGCGCCGTGGCACTGGCCAGCAAGGGCGACTACGACACGGCCCTGGCTGCGGCGGAGGCGGTGTGCGCCGTCGAGGTGCCGCCGGACCGGGCCGAATCCGATGGCGGCCGGATGCTGCTGTGGGAGGGGAAAACCCTGCCCGCCCGGATTCTCATGCGTCGCAATGGTGCCGGCGACCTGAACAAAGCCAAGGAGAGTCTGCCTTCCATCGAGGAAACCAAGGGCCTGCGCGAGCACACGCTCGCCGTCTGGTCTTTCCAGGCGCACTCGACCGCGGTCGGCGCGCAGTTGGCGATGGAGGCCGGCCAGCCCGAGGCGGCCCGGCTTTTGATCGAGGACATGGCGCGCCTCGGCTCGAACTTCGTGCAGACCCGCAAGGTCGCCGCCGCCCGCGGCGAGCAATCGCACTGGATGCGCTGCTTCCAAGGCATGGAGATCATGACCAGCGAACTCAACGGCCTGCTGGCCCTGCGCGGGCCCGAGGAAGGCCGCGGCTCGGCCTACAACTGGTTCCTTTCCGCCCGCGACCGCCAGCGCCGGGCCTCGCTGATGATGCCGCCGATGGTGCTGCTGCCCATGGGCGTCCGGCTCAGCGACTACCTCTCGTCCGAGGGCGAATGGGACAAGGCGCTCGACGCGCTGGAGGAGGACTTGAAGACCTTTCCCAGCGACTACGAACTGCTCACCCGCCTGCAGCAGGTCGCCACCAAGGCCGGTAAGCCCGAGCGCGCCAAGGAGGCCGCGACGGCGTTGGAAAAACTGGAAGCGGAGTAAGCCCCGTCAGGCCGCGCGCACCGCGGCCTCGTCGATGCCGCGCATCGCGAAGATTTTGAAGATCGTGTCCTCGATCAGGTTGTTCGGGCACGAGGCCCCGGCGGTGATGCCGACCGTGACCGGCCCGTCGCCGAGGATGGCGGCGGGGTAGCCGCTGGTGACCTCCGACTTCTTGTGCAGGTCGTAGTGGATGACCTCCTCGAGGTCGCGCAGGCACGAGGCGTTGCGGATGAAAAAGGTCGGCAGCTCCTGCTCGGCGATCTCCACCAGGTGGGAGGTGTTCGAGCTGTTGTAGCCGCCCACGACCAGCATCAGGTCCATCGGCTTCTTCAGCATTTCGAACAAAGCGTCCTGTCGCTCCTGGGTGGCACCGCAGATGGTGTCGAAGACGATGAAGTTGGCGTCGTCGCCATCGCGCGTGATCACCGCCTTTTTCACCCGCCGCTGGATCTCTTCGGTCTCGCTTTTCAGCATCGTGGTCTGGTTCGCCACGCCGACGCGATGGAGGTGCTGGTCCGGATCGAAGCCCGGGGAGAGCGCGTTTTCGAAGCGGGCGAAGAAGGCCTCACGGTCGCCGCCCTCGCGGATGTAGCGGCAGAGGAAATCGGTGTCGTCGAGGGTCAGGACGACCACGTAATGGCCGGTGCCATCGTCACCCAGGGCACGCGAGGCGGTGGCCTGGGTTTCCTCGTGGCCGGCCTTGCCGTGGATGATCGAGGTCATGCCCTCCTTGGCGTAGGTGCGGACCCGCCGCCAGACCTTCATGACGTCGCCGCAGGTGGTATCGACCACGTAGCAGCCCAAGCTGGCGATCTTTTCCATGAAATGGGTGGGCGCGCCGAAGGCGGGCACGATCACGACATCGTCCTCGGTCAGGTCATCGTAATCGGCGCTCAGTTGCTTCCACGGCAGCGAAACGATGCCCATGTCGGCCAGTTGGCGGTTGACCTCGGGGTTGTGGATGATTTCCCCGATCAGGAAAATGCGCTGCTCGGGAAACACCTTGCGGGCCGCGTAGGCGAGGTCGATCGCCCGCTCGACGCCGTAGCAGAAGCCGAACTGCTGGGCCAGCCGTATGGTGGTGTTGCCGAGGGTCAGCGAGCCGCCGTGGGTCTTGATCTTTTCCACGATCGACGACCGGTAGTGGGCCTCTACTTCTTCGGTGACGACCTTCATGACGTCCGGGCGGCGGACGTTGACTCGCTTGCGTTTTTCTTTTCCGGCGGGCTCGGGCACGGAGGGACAAGAAAGTGGCAAGTGCCACGTGGCAAGTGGCAAGTCGGCTAGCTCCGCGCGGCGCGCACCGGCAGGGACAGCAGCGCGAACAGGACCAGGGCGATCATTTCCAGCCACACGATGTAAACCGGGTGCGGGCCGAGGCGGTCGAGCAGCGAGGGCGTGGTCGGCTTGGCGGCGAGGAAGCCGAAGTTGGTGCCGAGGAGCGAATTCGCGGTGATCGCCATGGCCACGTAGGCGTTGAGCCAGGCGAAGGCCTTCAGCGGTCCGCGCCACCAGGGGGCTTCGAGCCGCCAGCCATCCGCGGCGGGGAAATAGATGGCCGCGGCGATGATGGCGAAATGCTGGAGGAAAAACGCGAAGGCGATGGGGTGGGGCAGGGCGTAGTCGAGCGCCGGCGTGGCGATGCCCTGCAGGGTCCCGGCCAGTCCCCAGAAGTAGGTGAGCAGGATCAGCGTCGGCCGCCGGGTGATCAGCGCGAAGCCGGCGATGAACGAGGCCAGGTCGCAGAGGTGGAGCGGAACGATGTTGTCGAGCGCTGGCGGCGGATTGGCGCCCGTCCATGCCCACTGGGAAACGGCATAGCTGCCGAGGTTGGCAAACGCGAGCAGCGCCCGCGCCGAGCGTGCCGCGGACCCGCCGCGCCGGCCGATGGCGACGAGCGCGGCGATGATCGCAAACCCGGTCAGCGCGGTCAGGCCGTGCTGGGCGGAGAACGGGACGAAGCGGGCGGCGGTCACGCGGCCGAGCAAAGCAGGTCCCGGCCATCCGCCAAACCGAAACCACGGGCCTGCAGGATCCGACCGCCTCCGGTTCTCAGCGCGAGGCGCGGGGGATCAGGCCGTCGTTCTCCATGTTCTGGATCAGGTTCCGGTACATGTTTTCCTGAACTTCGGGAACCACCTTCTGCGGGCTGTTGAAGGGGGCGGCCACGATCATGGGAAGCCAGAACACGGTGGTCACACGGTCCTCGAGGACATACTGGTGGGATTGGCCCGAGGATGAGCGCGCCTTGGCGGTCAGCTTGTAGTGGTCGGTGGCGAAGCCGGGAATGGTGAACAGGGAAAAGCCGGTCAAAAAGCCGGAGGCCATCGCCGCCGGGCCGTTGCCGTGGTTGAGCATGTTCACGTCCACGTGGATGGCGCCGCCTTGTCCCTGGCGCACCGAAGAGAAGCGTCCGCTTCCGTTCATGCTGTCAACCAACGGACCGGCGGCCTCGGTCGCGACGGCGGCGGTGGAGGGAGTCTCGCGCCCCTTGATCAGCTCGTGGCTCGATTGCATCGAGTAGGTCAGTGGAACCTTCTTCACCCCCGTCGCCGACGTGTCGGCCACATGGGGGAGCTGGTTGCCGGGAAAGGTGGCGCAACTCGTCGCCAGCAGGGCGGTGGCGGAAACAACAACGGGAACCACGAATTTCATGAATGATGAGGTTAGATGATGGATGCTTCATCCCGATCATGGATGCCGACGGGGGATTCCATGAAATGTTAGAGAAGGAGCGTGTGCCTTGAAATGCTCCACCGATCCCCGTCGCGTCAACTCCCCATCGTGGAATCCTGCGCGGCGGGTTCCGCCCGGGGTGGCGGAGGGTGGAACATGCCGCATCTCCTCGCTTGCGGGACCGGGCCGGGGCTTTCCATGCTGCGGCCGTGAAACCGAAACGCCAGAGCCGCGAGGCCCGCGAGAACCGCCACGTCAAGCCGGCGACCGAAACCGTCGTGCCCTCGATGAGCGAGGACGAGCTGATGCGCATCGTTTCGGAAACCCCGGTGCCCTTCCTGCTGGTGCTCGATTGCGTGCAGGATCCGCACAACCTCGGCGCCATCCTGCGCACGGCCGACGGGGCGGGCGTCCATGCGGTGATCGCGCCGAAGGACAAGCAGGTGGCCATCACCGAGACCGTGCGCCGCGTCTCGGTCGGCGCGGCCGACCACGTCCCCTTCGTCCAGGTCACCAACCTGGCCCGCACCATGGAGCGGCTGAAGGACGCCGGCGTGTGGTTCGTCGGCACCTCCGATCACGCCGACAAGATGCTCTACGAACTCGATCTGAAAGGGCCGCTAGCCATCGTGATGGGCGCCGAGGAAAAGGGCATGCGCCGCCTCACCGAGGAGAACTGCGATTTCCTCGCCAAGCTGCCGATGGCGGGGCGGGTCGAGTGCCTCAACGTCTCCGTTTCCGCCGGCGTCTGCCTCTACGAAGCCGTGCGACAGCGCCTGTGATGAAAGAACCGGTCCGCATCCTGTCCGACCTGCATCTGGGCCATCCGGCTTCCAGGATTTCCTCGGCGGAGCAGCTCCGGCCGCTGCTGGAGGGCATGGGCACGGTGGTCTTCAACGGCGACACCTGGCAGGAGCTGGCCAGGGCCTTCCGACCGCGGGCGGAGGGCCTGCTCCGCGAGCTGGAAGCGCTTTGCGCGGAGCTGGGCGTGGAAACGGTGTTCCTTTCCGGCAACCATGATCCCGGCTGGCCGGGCAAGGGCTGGGTCGAGCTGGCGGAAGGCCGGGTAGTCATCACCCATGGCGATGCGGTCATGTGGGGCGGCTCGCCGTGGAGCCGCGAGGCCTTCGCGCGGCTCGAGCAGGTCAAGGCCCTGTGGGCCGAGCACCGCGCCGCGGAAACCGACGCCGGCGAGCGGCTCCAGCTCGCCCGCGAGATGGCGCTGGTGCTCAAGGCGCCTGCGATTCCAAAGGGTCGGTCGTTCCTCAAGCGCGCCATGGATGCGCTCAACCCACCCAAGCGCGCCTTCGAGATCCTGCGGGTGTGGTCGCAGCAGGCGGAGGAGGCCGCCCGCTTCGCGGAGCGATATTTTCCGCAGGCGGAAGTCATGGTGATCGGGCACTTCCACCACCACGGCATCTGGTCGCGGCGGGGAAAGGTGGTCGTCAACACCGGTGCCTTCGTCAACCCGCACGGCGCGCGCTGGCTGGAGTGGCGGGACGGACTGCTCTCCTGCGGCCGGGTGGTGGGAAAGGACGGCGGCTTCCGGGCTGGAGAGGCCGATCAGGTGTGGCGGCTCGGCTAACGAAACTCCGGGATCACTGTGCCAGCAGCCACGAGATGTGCGGCGTGTAGAGGTCGGGCTCGAGCAGGAAGGAGTCGTGCCCCTTGTCCGAGTGGACGGTGATGTGCATCACGTCCGCGCCGGCTTCGTGCAGGTGGCCGACGAGTTCGGCCTGTTCTTCCGGATAGAAGCAGAAGTCGGAGTCGATCGAGAACACGAGCCACTTCTGCCCATTCTCCGTGCAGCGGGAAAACAAGTCCTCCGGCGTTTCGGCGTCGCCTTCCCGAGCACCCTCGAATTTCGACCACAGGTCGATGATCCGCAGGTAGGTATTGGCGTCGAAGCGCTTGGTGAACTTCTTCCCCTGATGAAGCATGTAGCTCTGGAACTGGTCGCGCACCCGGTACCAGGCCAGGCTTTCCGTATCGTGCACCACGTCGCGGCGGGCGCGGCGCTCGAAGGTGTCGAGGTGGACGAAGGTTTTGTGCGAGATCATCCGCGCCAGCGCCAGACCGTAGTCGGGCCGACCGTTGTCATAGTAGTCGCCGCCATTGAAAAATGGGTCGTTCTCGATGGCCAGGATCTGCTCGAACAGGATCAGCCGGTTGAGAACGGTCGTCTTGTAGCCGGCGGCGATCGAGACCACCCGCGGCGCGCGTTCGGGGAAGCGGGTGGCGAAGACGAGGGCCACCAGGCCGCCGACCGAGGGGCCGACCACGGCGTGCAGCTTGCCGATGCCGAGGCGGTCGAGCAGGCGGGCGTGGATCTCGACCTGGTCGGCCGCGGTGAGGTGGGGAAATGTTGAACCGTAGGGTTTCCCGGTGCGCGGATCGATGGACGACGGCCCCGTCGAGCCGTAGCAGCCGCCAAGATAGTTGGCGCAGAGGACGAAATACTTGTCGGTATCGAGCGCCTTTCCGGGGCCGACGATGCCTTCCCACCAACCGTCGTGAAGTTCCTCCTGCCAGCGCTCGCCGATTTCGGGGATCTCGGGGTTGTGGCCGGCGGCGTGGTGACTGCCGGAGAGCGCATGGAAAAGCAGGATGGCATTCGAGCCATCGGCGTTCAGCTCGCCCCACGACTCGTAGGCCAGCGTGGCTTCGGGCAGTTCGCCGCCCTCACGAAGGCGCAGCGGGGCGTCATCGCGGAAGGTTTCGAAGCGGGTGGTGACTTTGGACACGGGAGGGCGTGTCTAGTGGCGGATGTTCCAAGTTCCAAGTGCCAAGTGCGCTGCCGGCGAGTGGAACCGTGACCCGGGAGTTTGAACCGCAGATGAACGGGCATGGAAAAAACGGGAGTGGTGGATTTGCACCCGCTACCGCTGCCCCGGCGGTCCGTTGCCGAAATCGACGTTCGACGGATTTGGATTCGGCGGGATGAACATCGGCTCGGCTTTTGGCAGGCCGAGATGTCCACGCAGGATCTGGCGGACCTCATCAATGCCTTGGGCGCTCTGGTGGCCGCTATGCCACGTCGGAACGATGCGCTCGCTCTCTGCGCCTTCGAGGTGGGCGCTCCAGTAGGCCACCACGCCATCGCTGGAGTTCGGCGTGTTGCCGCGACCCAGGTCGCCGATGATGCTGTGATAGGGCACGCCCGGATCGATCGGCAGCTTGTCGACCGCGCGGATGAAGCGACTCTTCGGCGAAAGGGTGTCGATGCTGTTCGGCACGTGGTCGAGCACCAGGCCGGACGGGTCGTTGGTCACGATGCTCACGGCGGAATCGCGCATGTCCGCGAGGAAGGTGGGCAGCTTCACCAGCCGCGAGCCCAGCCGGCCGATCCAGTTCGAGGCCAGCTCGGAGCCCCGATGCGGCGTGTTGATGAAAATCGCACGGGCGATGTCCGTCCTTTCGTGAAACACCAGCGCCTCCTCCAGAATGCGCCGGCTTTCCCCGTGGACGCCCGTCCGTTCCGGCGGCTTCCCGAAGTAGGCGCACCAGATCGAGTCGCCGGCATCGGTGATCATCAGCCGCGAAAGCAGCCCGCCCATGCTGTGGCCGACGATCACGATATCTCGGTGGCCGGGGCACTCGCGCTGCATCCGGTCCAGCTCGCGGCGGAGCAGCGCGGCCGACCACGGATAGGGGTAGCCGCTGGGATAGCTGAAGACCCAGAACTGGCAGCGTTTCCTTAACTCCGGATCGGCCATCAGGTTGTAATACATCGGCGCGAAGGTCGCCGGCGTGTCCTGCAGCCCGTGGACGAGCAGGACGGGCACGCGGTCGGGATCGTACGGTTGGATGCGCGTGATCCGGGCGGTGTCCGAAAAGCGGTCGGCCCGCAGCAGGCGGATCAGCCCGAACTTGTCGATGCGGGTGGCGCTCAGCGCGAAGGAGGTGTTCGACACGTAATCGGCGGCGAGCGGCAGCGTGCGACCGCCGAGGCGGACGGACTCGGTGTGGTAGGGATCGAGCAGGTCGAGCAGCGCGCGGTCGCCCTCGAAGCGCACCAGGGCGGTCAGCGTCTTCGCCTTCACGTCGCCCGGGATGGGGCCGGTGAAATCCAGCGAGCCCTCGGGATGACTCACCAAGGTCGAGCCGATGCCGGGCTGGAGGTTCGGGCGAGTCGAGTACTTGCCGGTGAACTCGATCGAATCGGTCGGCAGGAAATCGTAGCCGCCCACCCGGAACGCGCATTTTGGGTCGCCCGAAAGCGTGCGGGTGCCATCGTTTCCCGCCACCGCGATGGTGGTGCCCCAGGGCTGGAGGTCGTCCTTTTCCAGCCGCTCGATCAAGCGGCCGGTGAGGAAATTGTATTCGGGGATGGCGGTGTCGTTGCCCGAAACGATGGCATCGTGGGCGCGGCGGAGGTCGGCGAGCAGCTCGTCGAGAGTTTCCGCTCGCGCTGCGTGCTGGAGGTGGTTGGCCGGCACCGCGCTGGCGGCGGGCGGGATCGGCTCGACCTTTCGCATGGCGATCGGGGCCACGCAGGAAGTGAAGGCAAGGGCGAGCGGAAGAAGGCGTTTCACGGCTGGGCCGCGGGTTTACCGTGCCCGGCGCGGGGGAGGCGAGCCAAAGCTCCTGACACTCTGGTTGTGGAATAGGTATCTTCTGCCCGATGTCGGGACGACGTGCAGCTGGTGGCGGGCATGTTGGGTGAATCATGAATGGGCAGCCATTCGCGTGGAGGCCTTTAAGCTAGGTTTTCCAACTTGACGACCTGCGGCGTGGAGGGATCAGTGGGCCCACCATGAGTCGGATCGTCGCCATGTGCCTGATCTTCCTGCTGGGGCTTTTCGCCCCGGCGGCGGGAGGATCGGTGCGGGTGTGTGTTGCCTCGTGGATGGTGGCGTCCGTCGACGACGACTGCTGCTCCAACTGCGGATCCGATCATGGCGAGCACGCGCCGTGCTGTGTGGAACTCGCGAAGCTCCCGGATGCCCAGCCGCCCGCGCCGATGCCGGTCCCGCCGGACGTCCCGGTGCTGGAGCTGGACTGGCAGCCGGTGGTGGTGCTTCGGGAAACGATCGAGGTGCCGCAATCGGTTGACCGGCCTTGCCCGATCCGCGGGCCGACCTCGGACAGCGCGCGACGATCCTTGTTGGCGATCTGGAGACTCTGAAGCCGGGCGGTTTCCGTCCCGCTTCGTCGCGCCCTCCCGGCGCGATTCGCGCATCCGTTCGGATGCCCCGTGTCTCCATGGTTGCCCTGAATGAATCCATCACTCCATGACCTCCGGCGTGCGCCGGAGTCTTCTCCTCCTTCCGTCCGAAAACGCCGGCTGCCGGCCTGGCTGATCCCCGCCGGGATCGCTCTCGGTTTCGCGCTCCTTTTTCTCGCCCTGTTCCGCGATCGCATCCTGCCGGCCACGGAGGTCGAGGTCGCGGTGGTGCTCGCCACGCCGGCTGACGCCGAAAAAGCGCACCCGTCCGATCAGATTTCCGCCCTGGCCGCCGACGGGCCGATGGCTTTCCAGGCGAGCGGTTGGGTCGAGCCGGACCCCCTGCCGATCAAGGCCACCGCGCTGGTTGCCGGCGTGATTTCCGAAGTGCATGTGCTCGAAGGCGAAGCCGTCGACAAGGATCAGCCGCTGGCCAACCTGATCCGCGAGGACTTCGAACTCGATCTCCGCCATGCCCGCCAGGCGCTCCGCACCAAGGAGGCCGGGTTCGCCGCGCAGGCCGAGTCGATCGAGTCCGCCCGCCGCGAGGTGGTCGCCGCGGAAGCCGAGGGCGAGGCCGTACAGGCCCTGATCGAGGAAACCGGCGACCGGGCGGGCCGGATCGAAGGCTTGTCGCGCGGAGCGATCGCCGAGGCCGAGGCGGTGGCGATCCGCAGTGCCGACCGCAAGGCCAGGGCGGCCGCCGTGGCGGCGCAGGCCGCGGTCGAGCGGGCGCAGGCGGAAGTGAAGCGGCTCGAGGCGCAGCGCGAGGTGCTCGCCGCGGAGGTCGAAGCCGCGAAGGTCGACGTCGAACGTGCCGAGCTGGCACTTTCCCGAACCGAGATCCGCGCCCCGCAAGCGGGACGGGTGCTGCGCCTGCTCGCCGCGCCGGGCCAGAAGAAGATGCTCGCGATGGATGATCCGGACAGCGCCACGGTGGCGATTCTTTTCGACCCGCAGCACCTGCAGGTCCGCGTGGACGTCCCGCTGGCCGATGCCGCCGGCCTGCAGATCGGCCAGCCGGCGCGGATCCGCTGCAGCCTGCTGCCCGACACGGTGTTCCACGGCGAGGTGACCCGCATCACCGGCGAGGCCGACCTGCAACGGAACACGCTGCAGGCCAAGGTGAGGATCGATGACCCGAGCGACCAACTGCGGCCGGAAATGCTCTGCCGCGTCGAGTTCCTCGAAACCCCGAGGGCCGGCGGTGCCGCGACCCCCGTCAGCGCCGGCACGCTGGCGACGTGGATTCCCGAGGCCGCCCTCGCCGGCGAGACCGCGTGGGTCTGCGATCCCGAAACGAAGCGGGTCTCAGCTCGAAACGTCACGCCCGGCGGCAACACGCGCGAGGGCTACGTCGAGATCGCTGAAGGCCTCCGCCCCGGCGAGTGGGTCGTCGTTTCTCCTCCCGAACTCCGCGACGACCAGCGCGTGAACCCCACCCAGATCCAGCCATGAACGACCTGATGATCCAATGCCGCGGGCTCTCGAAGAGCTACCGCAAGGGCGCCACGGTGGTGACCCCGCTCGAAGCGCTCGACCTCGATGTGCCGAAGGGCGAGTTCCTCGCCTTGATGGGTCCGTCGGGTTCCGGGAAAACCACGCTGCTCAACCTGCTGTCGGGCATCGACTCGCCGACCCAGGGATCGCTGGTGATCGCCGGCGAGGAAGTCGCCAGCCTGTCGCGCCGCCAGCTCACCGCGTGGCGGGCGAGGCACATCGGCTACATCTTCCAGCTCTATCACCTCGTCCCGGTGCTGACCGCCTTCGAGAACGTGGAGCTGCCGCTGCTGCTCTCCGACCTTTCGAAAAAGGAGCGCCACGACCGTGTTTCGGCCGCGCTGGAGCTGGTCGGGCTGGGCGACCGCATCCACCACACGCCCACCGAGCTTTCCGGCGGTCAGGAGCAGCGGGTGGCGATCGCCCGCGCGATCGTCGCCGACCCGCCGCTGCTCGTCGCCGACGAACCGACCGGCGACCTCGACCGCGCCGCGGCCACCCGCATCCTCGACCTGCTGCGCGGGCTGACCCGCGACCATGGCAAGACGATCGTGATGGTCACCCACGATGCCAAGGCGGCGGCCGCCGCCGACCGCACGCTCCACCTCGAAAAGGGCCAACTCCTCGAGAACGCATGCGACGTTTCCTGAATCTACTACGTTTGTCGTGGTTGCAGCTCGTGCGCCATCGCGTGCGCTCGTTGCTGACCGTGCTCGGCGTGGCCTCGGGGATGTTCCTTTTCACCGCGGTGGAAACGCTGCAGCGCTCGCTGGCGCGGGCGACCGAGGCGACGGCGGCCGACACCATGCTGGTGGTCTATCGCGAGAACCGCTTCTGCCCCTCGACCAGCCGCCTGCCCGAGCACTATGCCGACGAAATCCGCCGCATCGACGGCGTGCGCGAGGTGATTCCGGTGCAAGTGGTGGTGAACAACTGCGGTGCCTCGCTTGACGTGGTCACCTTCCGCGGCGTGCCGGCCGATCAGCTCACACGCTTCGCGCCGGAGATCGAGATCATCGAGGGCAGCGAGGAGGAGTGGCTGAAGCGTGACGACGGCGCCCTGCTCGGCGAGGTCTTCGCCCAGCGGCGCGGGCTTTCACCGGGCGACCGCTTCGACGCCGCCGGGGTCACCGTCACCGTTTCCGGCGTGCTGCGCTCGCCGCACCCGCAGGACAACAACGTGGCCTACGTGAAGCTGCCGTTTCTCCAGCAGGCATCGCGCGCCGGGCTCGGCGTGGTCACGCAGTTCAATGTCCGGGTCGGATCCGCCGACGACCTCAAGCGCGTGTCGGAGTCGATCGACGAACTCTTTCGCTCCGCGCAGGAGCCGACT
Organism: Haloferula sargassicola; assembly: GCF_040362925.1. Classification (NCBI taxonomy): domain Bacteria; kingdom Pseudomonadati; phylum Verrucomicrobiota; class Verrucomicrobiia; order Verrucomicrobiales; family Verrucomicrobiaceae; genus Haloferula; species Haloferula sargassicola. The sequence goes on along the minus strand of NZ_BAABRI010000004.1, from coordinate 191,708 downwards.
GACACGCGGCCGGAAAAGGCCTTCTTCGCCGAGACCGCGAAGGAACTGGTCGAGTTGATCGGCTTCACCCGCTGGCTCGGCATCGGCGCGGTGGTCGCCGTCGCGGCCCTCGTCGCCAACGCGCTGCTGCTCGTCGTCCGCGGCCGGGTGAAGGAAAACGCGGTGCTGCGCACGCTCGGCTATCCGGGCCGGTCGATCGCCACCCTGGTCGTCAGCGAGGGCGGCATGCTCGGCCTGGCGGGTGGCCTCGCCGGGGTGGGGCTGGCCGCGGCCTTCCTGCGCTGGCAGAGCTTCACCATGGGAAACGAAGGCCAGACCCTGGCCATCCAGCCGGACCTGGCGGTGGTCGTCGTCGGCACCGCAGCCGGACTGCTGCTCGGGATCCTCGCCTCGCTGTGGCCGGCCTTCCAGGCCATCCGCCAGCCCATCGTCCACAGTCTCCGTCACTAAGCTCATGCTTCCCTTCAGCTACGCCGCCCGGAACCTGTTCCGCTCGAAGTCCCGCCTGCTCCAGACGATCGGCGGCAGCGCGCTGGTCGTGCTGCTGGTGATGGCCGCGGTGGCGATCAACCAGGGCATGAACGAGGTGCTCTCCGCGTCCGGTTCGCCGCGCAACGTGATCCTCGTCGGCAGCGGCTCGGAGGAGAGCGTGCAGCGCAGCGAAGTGCCGGAACAGGTAGCCGGGATCGCCGCGGCGAGCGTGCCGGGGATTTCCGAAAACCTCGGCGTGCGCGCGGTGTCCGGGGAAATCCACTACATGAACTACCTCGACCTGCCCGGCGGCCAACGCAGCCAGGCGCTGGTCCGCGGCGTGGCCCCCGAGGCGCTGCGGGTCCATCCCGAGGTGCGGATGATAGAGGGCCGCTTCCCGCGGGCGGGAGAGGTGATGATCGGACGCCTGGCCTGGCGGAAACTCGGCGTGCCGGAGGGCAGCCTGCCGCTCGGCCGGCGGCTCGTGCTCAACGGGCAGGAGCTGACCATCGCCGGCAAGTTCGCCGCGCCCGGCACCGTGCTGGAGTCCGAGGTGTGGGCGACGCTCGGCGACCTTCGGGTGCTCGCCCAGCGCGACTCCTTGTCCTGCGTGGTGCTGCGGCTCGACGATCCGGCCGATTTTTCCGAGGCCGACCTGTTCGCCAAGCAGCGGCTCGACCTCGAGCTCACCGCGCTGCGCGAGAGCGACTACTACGGTCGCCTGAGTTCCTTCTTCGGCCCGCTGCGGGCGATGATCTGGGTCACCGCTGGGCTGATCGGCGCGGGCGCGCTTTTCGGCGGGGTCAACACGCTCTACGCGGCCTTCGCCTCGCGGGTGCGGGAAATGGGCACGCTGCAGGCGATCGGTTTCGGCCGCGCCACGCTGCTCTGGAGCCTGGTGCAGGAAAGCACGCTCGCCTGCCTGACCGGCGCGCTGCTCGCCTCGGCGGTGGCGGTGCTGCTGCTCGACGGGCGCACGGTGCCGTTCTCGATTGGAGCCTTCACCGTGGATATCGGCCCGGGTGTCGCGCTGACCGGCATCGCGACCGGTCTGTTCCTCGGCATCCTCGGCGCCATCCCGCCCGCCATCCGCTGCCTGCGACCGCCGCTGCCGACCGCTCTCCGCATGTCCTGAAACCATCCACTCCAACCCTGATCTAACATGAATACCAAACACACCTGCCTCCTCGCGGCGACCGCCGCCCTGCTCGCCTCCTGCTCGAAGACTGAAACCACCGCCGAGGCTTCGCCCGCCTCCGACGCCACCGCGCCCAGCGCCGCGCTGACGGCGGTGATCGACGCGTCGCCCGAGGGTGAAGCCGGCCTCATCCACCTGGTCCGCCAGACCGCCCAGCCCGGCGACACGGTGACGGTCAGCGGTCGGGTCATGGGAAATGCCAGCCCCTTCGTCGACGGCCGCGCGGCCTTCATCCTCGGTGATCCCGAGGTGCTGACGCCCTGCAACGCGAACCCGGACGACGCCTGCGAAACGCCTTGGGACGCGTGCTGCGACAGCAAGGAGGACAAGAAGCGGGGCACCGCCACGATCCAGGTCGTCGATGCCGATGGGCGGGTGCTCAAGGAAGGCATCGAGGGCGTGGGCGGCATCGAGAAGCTCTCGACGCTGACCGTTTCCGGCACCGTGGCCGAGGGTTCGACCGCGGACCTGCTGGTCATCAACGCCAACGCCATCGACGTCGCGAAATGAAGCCGTCCGCCGTCCTGCTCGTGCTGCTGCTCGCCGGCTGCGCCACCCCCTTGCCCCAGAGGCCGGTGGCTCCGCCCGAGTGGGCCCACGCGCCGAGCGGTGCGAACCGGCTCTCCGGTGACTGGTGGAAGGAGTTCGGCGATCCCCAGCTCGACCGCCTGGTCCGCGAGGCCTGGCAGCGCAACCCCGATGTCGAGGTGGCGCTGCACCGCGTCCAGGCGGCACGGGCGGATCGCTTCGAGGCGATGGCGCGGCTGTTTCCGCAGGCCGGCCTCGCGGTCGGATTCCGGGAGGGCCGCGAGCAGGACCGGACGACGGGTTTCCGGCCGGTCGATCTGGATCCGTGGACGGCTGACGGCGGAATCTCGTGGGAGATCGACCTCAGCGGTCGGCTTGGCGCCCGCGTGGCTGCGGCCGAAGCGGGCGAGGCGGTGGCCTGGGCGAAGTGGCGTGGTGTGCGCCTGCTGGTGGCGACGGAGGTGTGCGCGGCTCGCTTCGAACAATCGCTGCTCGCCGGGGAAATCCAGCGCCAGCGCGAGCAGCTCCGTGATGAGGAAAAGGCGACCCGTTTTTCCAACGAGCTGCTCGAACGCGGGCTGATCTCAAGGGCCGAGCACGGCCAGCGGGTCGAGAGTGTTGAGTCGCTCCGGCGCGGAGTTTCCGAACTCGATCGTCTGCGGGAAAACGCGCGCCTGCGCCTGGCGCGGTTGCTCGCGGGCGCTTCGGTGCCGGAGCCGGCCGATGATTTCCGCGTGCCCGCAACCCCCTCCCGCGTCCCGGCCGCCGTGTGGCAATCGCGTCCCGACCTGATCGCCGGCGAGGCCGAAGTCCGCCAGGCGTTCGCCCTGCAGGATGCCGCGAAACTCGACCTGCTGCCCAGCCTGTCGCTGGCCGCGGGGGGCGACCTCGCCAGCAGTTCGCTGCGCGGCAACTACGACATGTGGAAGGCCTCGGTCGGGCCGCGCCTGGAGATCCCGATCTGGGATCCCGCGCGCATCGGGCAGGTCGCCCGCAGCCGCGCCGAGGCGGCCGGAGCCAGCGCCCGCTTCCGCTCGACGGCCGACATGGCTGTCGAAGAGATCGAGCGCGCCTATGTGAACCTCGCGCACTTCCGCGGCCAGCTCGCCTCGCTCGAGCGCGAGATGGCGGTGAAACGGGGCATCTGGCGCGATGCCGAGTCGAAGAGCGGGTCGGGCATCGACTCGGAGATCGCCACGATCGGCCCCGCGAGAAGCTATCGCGACACGGCCGCTCTCGTTTCGCGGATGAAGCTTCGGGTGCTCGATGCTCAGTTACAATTGATCCGGGCGCTCGGTGGTTAAGGCGGGCCGGAAACCATCATGATCGCAAGAAGTGAGGGCAAGCTAAGGCACGAGGCCGGGTGGGGTGCCGTAGCCCACCAACCGGGCTTTCGAGCCTGCTCTCGGCAACCGCAGGTCATAGACGCCGAAGCCGCAGCGGGCGACGCCGCGGTAGCTGCGGCCGTCGGTCGAGCCGATCATCACCGCGCGGCCGTCTTCCTTTTCCCGGCCGAGGTACATCTGGACATGAGTGATCTTGTTGGTGCGCCCGTCCTGCGGCTCGTAGGTGCCGGACCAGAAGATCAGGTCGCCGGGCCGGAGCTTGGAAAAGGCGGCGTGGTCGAGATTGCGGGCCTCGGCGGGCACCTCGACCAGCTTGCCGGCGGCCTTGATCCAGTCGAATTGACCGGCCGAGGTCCGTGGCGGGTCGATGCCGGCCTTTTTCAGCAGGTAAAACATCGATCCCGAGCAATCGAAACCGCCCTGAGAGGGGTCCGCGCTGCCGAAGATGTAGCGATCGAGCCCCAGCTCGCGCGCGGCGTTGAGGGCATCGGTGATCAGTTGCTTGCGCTGCGGGGAAAGGTCGGCCGGCAGCTCGAGGGCATCGATCGCGATCACGGCCGGCTTTTCCCGCGGCGCGGCGGCGGCCGGCAGGGCAAGGAAAAACAGGACGGCGAGGAGGCGGAGCATGGCTTCCGGGACTCTAACGCCAAACCTGGCTCAGGGCGAGCGCGCCTTATTCGGGAAGGATGAGGCTGGTGCAGGGCGGCGGGGCAAGCAGGCGGGCGGCGACTTCGCGGACCTGCTCGGCGGTGATCGATTGGTAGAGGGCGGTGAGCTCGCGGTGATGGGTGGCGGGCAGGCCGAAAAGCGTGTCCACGGCGGCATGGCGGGCGATCGAGCCGGGCGATTGCTGATCCAGCGCGGTGGCGGAGAGGACGGTGGCACGGACGCGCTCGAAGGCCTCGGCGGGAATGCCGTGATGGGCGAGCTTTTCGATTTCCCCAAGCAGCTCGCGGCGGGCGAGGTCGAGCTGTGAGGGATCGGTGGCCAGGTAGAAGGCGAAGAGGCCGGTATCGAAGCCGTGGAACTGGGTGGCACCCACGCGGTAGGCGAGGCCGAGGTCCTCGCGGATGCGCGTGAACAGAGGGCCGGCCATGTCGCTGCACCACTCCTGCAGGAAACGCAGCGCGTGGCGGTCGTCATCGAGCGCCGCACAGCCGCGGAAGCCGAGGGCCAGCACGGCTTGCTTCTTGTCGAGCCGGTGGACGCGCTCGGCCGGGTCGGGGATTTCCGAGGCGGCGGGCAGCCAGGCTTCGCCGCCGGGCAGGGTTTCAAAGGCGGCGGTGAGCAGGGCGCGGGCCTCGGCGGGGTCGAAGTCGCCCGCCAGCGCGAGGGCGAGATTCGGCCCCCGGACATGGAGCGAGTGGTGGGCGGCGAGCGTGAGGCGGTCGAGCCCGGCCAGCGATTCCTCACTGCCGAGCGAGTGCAGCCCGTAGCCGCTGCCGCCGAAGACCAGCGGCCGCAGCTCGCGGAAGGCCAGCGAAAGCGGGTCCTCCAGCATTTCGCGCAGCGAGGCGAGCTGCGAGGCGCGCTCGCGCTCGATGGCATCGGCCGGCAGGGCGGGCGAGCCGAGGATTTCCCCGAACAACGGCACCAGCGTGGCGAGGTCGCCGGACAGGCCGGAGAGCTGGGCGATGACCGAATTGTTGCCGGCGGAGGCCCCGAAGGACGCGCCGAGGGATTCGAGCAGGCCCGCCAGCTCGGCCCCGCTGTGACGCTGGGTGCCGTGGGGCAGCGAGGCGGCGAACAGGCGGTTGATGCCGGCCGTGGCGGGGGTTTCCGCCGGCGCGCCGCAGCGGATGGCGGCCTGCAGCGAGATCAGCGGCACGCGCGGATCGGGCAGCAGGGAAAGGGTGGCGCCGTTCGGCAGGGTGAAGGTCTCCACCTCGTGGACGGCCGGGGTGGCGGTCCGCACGGCGGCGGGCGCGGGGGCGTCCTCGGGATCGAGGAAAACGAGGATCTCCGGGGTTTCCAGGAGATGGCGGATGGCGCGGCGGACGTCGTCCGGCGTCACGCGGTCGAGCTCCTGGAGGTAGTGGCGGGTGAAGTCGAGGTCGCGGGCCTGATGCCAGTTCGAGGCCAGGTCGGTGGCCCGGCCGGAAACGGTGGCGAGCGTCTTGAACTGCGCGCTGGCGATCTGGCGGCGGGCCTTGTCGAGGTCCTTGCGGAGCTTGGTATCGGGGAAGTCGGCGAGCAGTCGGCGGATGCCGGCCAGCAGTTCGTCGCGCTTTTCCGGCAGCACCTCGGCGGAGACGGCGAAGAGGCCGTCGCCGCTGGCGGGCGACCACGACCAAGCGCTGATCTCGAGGGCCAGCGGCCGGTCTTCCCGCAGGGCGCGGTAGAGACGGGCGGAGCGGCCTTTTCCCAGCACGGCGGCGGCGAGGTCCAGCGCGGGCTGGTCCGGGTGGCCGGCGGGCGGGGTTTTCCACGCCAAGGTCAGGCGGGTGGCGGGGATGGCGAAGGTATCGCGGCCGACCCGCGGCGAGAGCTGGTCGGGCTCCGCCGGCGGGCTCGGCTCGCAGGCCATGCCGCGGGGCAGGCTGCCGAACAGGGTGTCGATCTTCTCCCGCACCAGGGCCGGGTCGAAATCGCCCGCCAGGCACAGGCAGCAGCGGTTCGGCGTGTAGCGGGTGGCGTGGTATCGACGGAGGTCGTCGTACTGGATGCGGTCGAACAGCTCGCGGTGGCCGATGACCGGCTGGCGGCGGGCATCGTGCGAGTAGGCCGTCTCGAAAAGCAGGCGGTGGCCGCGGTCGTCGGGGTCGTCGAGGCCCATGTCGATCTCGCGGCGGATGACGTCCTTTTCCTTCTCGAACTCGCTCTCGGGCAGGTGCGGGTGGAAGACCATGGCGGCGAGCACCTCGAGGAAGGCGTCCAGCCCGCTGGCGGGGCCATCGATGTAGTAAACGGTGCGCTCGAAGGTGGTGTAGGCATTCCAGTGGCCGCCGGCGCCCTGGACGGTGCCGGCCAGCTCGGCCGGGCCGAAGTTTCCGCCGCCCTTGAAAACCATGTGCTCGAGGAAGTGCGAGAGTCCGGTGCCGAGGAGCTGGTCTTCGTGGATGGAGCCCGTTTCGACCCAGACCTGGGCGGACACCACCGGGGCGGCGGGCGAGGGATCGAGGATCAGGGTGAGGCCGTTGGGCAGCGTTTCGATCTGGGCGGTCGGGGCGGGGAAATCCATGCCCGGCCAACAGGCCATCGGGTGCCGGACGGGGAAAGGGGAATTTTTTCCGCGAAGCGGGATGGCGCGGGAGGAGGACGGGTTTCTCACTTGGATTCCGCCGCGCTCCCGCCTAGTCCGTGGGTATGAATCAGAAGGCGGTGGTGGCGATCTGGATGAGCATCCTGGCCGTAATGGTGCTGGGAGCGGGCGCGGTGGGCTACAAGGTCTACAAGCGCATGCAGGCCAAGAAGATGATGCAGTGGGAAGGCAAGATGGCCCTAAATGCCCCGGAGCAGCTGACCGACGAGCAGCTGGTCGAGTGGGCCGCCGAGATGGACAAGCGCATGGACCGCGAGGGGGTAGTCAAGCCGGTGATCGAGGAGCTGAACCTGGTGGCCACCTGGCAGGTGCCGGACGAGGCCGCGGCAATGGACCGGCTCAAGTCCTCGACGAAGATCGTGGTCGAGGATGGCAAGCTGATCTTCAGCGTGCGGGATCGCGACAAGGACCTGATCCCGCAGCTCCAGAAATCGCTGGGCCAGTCCTACGACCGGGCGCTCAAGGCGGAACGGGAGGCCTCCCTGACGCCGACTGGCGCGCCATGAGCGACGAGCCCGATCCCTATGCACCGCCGGCGGATCTCGGAAACGACGACCCCTTCAGCCGGCGGGCCCTGCGGGAGTTGGTGCTGGCCTGGGAGCGGCTGCGGCTGCTCTACAATGTGATCCTGCTGATCCCGGGCATCGGCGTGCTGGTGCTCTACACCCTGAAGCAGGGCATGCCCTGGATCGTCGCCGGCGTGTCGGCCTTGTTGGTCGCGATCGGGGCCAACATCCTGTTTTTCCTGGCACCCCTCGCCGAGCTCTACCTGCGCGGGCTTTTCCGGAACGGCGAACCGATCGGCAGGGGACGCTGGCTGATCTTCGGAGCGGGTCTGGTGGTCTCCGCCGGCGTGTTCGCCGTGGCCCTGCTCGTGGGCATGCTGTGAGCATGGAAAAAAAGGGGATGGCCGTTGCCGACCATCTCCCGCCACGGAGCTAGAAAAACAGAGGATTCAGCGACGACGACGAACCAGGCCGAGAACGCCGAGTGCTCCGAAGAGCACGGCGGCCGAAGGCTCGGGCACGGCTTCCGCACTGACGGCGAGCACGGCCATCTTGCCGCCGCCGGTGTTGGTGATGGTCATCGACTCCAGCGTCTTCGCCTGGTCGGCGGCCGACAGCATGATGAGCGATTCGTTGATCGCGATGCTGTCGTTGGTCTGCTGGTAGAGGCGGGTGTAGGCCTCCTCGGAACGGTTCGAGGCCCGTCCGCCGACGATCACGGCGCGGTCGGCGTTGGTGTTGAACCAGTCGGTGCCGATGCCCGTGCCGGAGGCGATCACGTAGTCCGAGGTGGAGGAGTCGGAAAAGGTCAGCGTGACCAGGGCGGAAGTCGGGCCGCCGGCCGTCGAGCCGTAAAGCGCGAGGGAGGAGTAGCTGCCCGGCGTGACCAGGCTCAGCGTGCCCACCATGGTGGCGGCGGATCCGCCGACGGAGGTGAGGAGAAGCGCGTTGGAACCTGTGAAACTCTGAAACTCGAAGGTGCCGTTGCCCGTGAGGCTGGTGTTCACGCCCGCGGTGAAGCCTTGGAAGAGGACGTCGCTGCCGTCGGCGGCGGTGTAGGTGCCTTCCTCGACCCAGGTCCAGTTGTCGAAGTTGCCCAAGCCATTGTCCATGGTGGCGGTGACGCTGTCGTTGTAGGGCGTGGGGTCGTTGAGGACGATGTCCTGATCCCAACCGGTGACGGCGAGCGTGCTGACGGCTGCGTGGACCGAGGGGATGATCGCGGCGAGGGCGATCGGAAGCAGTTTGTTCATAAACGAGGGGTGTTGCATTTGGGTTGATCGCCGGAATGGCGTGCAACGCTCCCGCAGCACCCCGCGTGCCCCTCTGTTGTTGCAGAGATGTGCATGGAATGGTTTTCATTCATGCCCGCGGGCGAAATGGATGCGGGCAACTAAACGAAAGCGGGTCGGACCGACGAAGTTTCCGCTACCGTGGGCTCTGCAGGACGGTGCGGGGTCCTTGCAGAGTGGTGAGAGGTCGTCGCAGCCCTGCGACGAGCCATTGCAGACCTGTGAGAGGGCTTTGCAGGACGGTGCGGGGTCTTTGCAGAGTGGTGAGAGGTCGTCGCAGCCCTGCGACGAGCCATTGCAGACCTGTGAGAGGGCTTTGCAGGACTGCGAGGAGTCATTGCAGAGCCGTGAGAGGCTTTTGCAGGGCTGCGAGGAGCCATTGCAGAACCGTGAGAGGGCTTTGCAGGGCTGCGAGGAGCCATTGCAGAACTGGGACAAGGGGGGCGAATGCGGTGGGTGGCTGCCGCGGCGCGCGGCAGGCCGTGATGGCGGCGGCCCGCCGCCAGAGATCAGGGTGGCGGGCCGCCACCGCCACGGCCTGCGACGAGCCGTCGCAGCCACCGGAGCCGTCGCAGCCACCGATTTCCTCTCCTGGCACCGCGCGGAAAGGGAAACCCCTTCAGGTCACGACGCCGTCACCGCACCGCGATCATCGTCGAGGCCGGACTTTTCGAGGAAGTAGTCGTAGCCGCCGGTGTAGCGGGTGAGGATGCTCTTCGAGTCGTCCTCGGCGCGGGTGATGTGCAAGGTCGTTTCCGCGAGGTGGCGGATGAAGTGCACGTCGTGCGAGATGAAAACCAGCGTGCCTTCGTAGTCCTTGAGCGCGTTGACCAGCGAGTCGATCGAAAGGATGTCGAGGTGGGTCGTGGGCTCGTCCATCAGCAGCAGGTTCGGCGGATCGACGAGGAACTTGACCAAGTTGAGGCGGGATTTTTCGCCACCGCTCAGCACGCCGCAGCGCTTCTCCACATCGGCGCGGCGGAAAAGGAAGGAGCCGAGGATGGCGCGGGCGTCTTCCTCGCGCAGCGTCGGGCAGGAGCCGAGGACTTCCTCGAGCACGGTGTTGTCCTCGTTGAGCGTCTCCGAGCGGTGCTGCGAGTAGTAGCCGAGCTTGGTCAGGTAGCCGACCTCCTTCTCGCCGCCGCTGATTTCGAGCTGGCCGGCGAGGATTTTCAGGAGGGTCGACTTGCCGGCGCCGTTCGGGCCGACGAGGACGATCTTGTCGCCGCGCTCGACGGTGAGATCGAGGCCCTCGTAGATGACCTTTTCCTTGCCGTAGGCGAAGTCGGCCTGACGCAGCTCGACGACCTTCTGGTTCGAGCGGGCGGGCTGGGGGAAGGTGAATTTGAACGGCTTGCGCGGCGCGCGCGGCTTTTCGATCTTGTCGATTTTCTCGACCAGCTTGATCCGCGACTGGACCTGAGCCGCCTTGGAGCCGACCTGGCGGAAGCGGTCGATGAATTCCTGGTGGCCGGCGATTTCCTTCTGCTGCGCGCGGTAGGCGTGGACCTTCTGTTCGTAGCGCGCCTCGCGTTGCTCGAGGTAGCTGGAGTAGTTGCCGGTGTAGGAAATGAGCTCCTGCAGGTCGGGGTCGATCTCGACGACCGTTTCGACGATCGCATCCATGAAATCGCGGTCGTGCGAGATCATGAAAATGGCGCCGGGGTAGTTCTGGAGATAGCGCTGAAACCAGAGGAGCGAGAGCAGGTCGAGGTGGTTGGTCGGCTCGTCGAGCATCAGCAGGTCGGGCTCCATGACCAGCAGGCGGGCGAGGTAGGCGCGCATGACCCAGCCGCCGGAGAAGGTGCTGGCGGGCTGGTGGAAGTCGGCCTCCTTGTAGCCGAGGCCGGCGAGGATCTTCTTCGCCTTCGGTTCGAGCTGGTAGCCGTTGTGCAGGTTGAACTGGTCCTGGGCGTTGGCGTATTCCTTGGTGTCGAGGGTGCCCGCCTTTTCGTGCTCCCGCATGGTGCGGAGGTAGTCGACCATCTCGGGGTTCACGCCCATGGCGATTTCAAGGACGGTCTCATCGCCCGGGTCGCCGGCTTCCTGTTCGAGGCTGCCGGTGATGGCATACTCGTCGCGGTCCACGGTGCCGCTGTCGATGTCCTCGGCGCCGAGGATCATCTTGAAAAGCGTGGATTTCCCCGCGCCGTTCGGACCGACGAGGGCGACGCGTTCTCCCCAGTTGATCGTCACGTCGGCATCGCGGAAGAGCGTGCGGCCGCCGAGGGTCTTGGTGAGTTTGTGGATGGTGAGCACGGCACGGGGGTTACGTGGGGTCCGGCAAATGTTCAATAGCCAAGCGGGTTTTTCCGACGCTCGGGAGGCGGATGCTTGAAGAATTGCGCGGGATGGCGGACAAGGTCGGCGTGAATCGGAGAGACTGGTTGATGCTCGCGGGTGGTGGATTGCTCGGCGGCTGCGTGCCGTTCGGAGGCGGTGGGAACCTGCGGAAATGGGATCACGAGACGCTCGAACGGGCGGATGCGATCGCCCGCTCCCGCGGATGCCGGGGTTGGGGGGCATGGGAAAACGGGTCGCTGCGCAAGTCATGGCGGACCCATGAGAGCGGGCCGGTCATGAGCATCACCAAGACGCTGGCGATGCTGTCCTGCGTGAAGGCGGCGGACGAGGGCTGGCTGAGCGCCGACGAGAAGGTGGCCGACACGATCACCGAGTGGCGGGATGTGGAGGGCAAGCAGGACATCACCATCCAGATGCTGCTCCAGATGACGGCCGGGCTCGATGAAGGCGTGGCGGCGCTTTATCGCGGCCGGCCGAAGGACAAGGGCGCGACGGCGGTGGGGCTGCCACTGCGCGACCTGCCGGGCTCTCGTTTCCGCTATGGACCGGTGTGCTGGGAACTGCTCGGCGAAGTGCTGCGGCGGAAATGCGCGGCCCGCGGGACGACCACCGAGCGGCACATCTATGGCTCGGTGATGCGACCCATCGGCCTGACGGGTGGCGCGGAGTGGAAGTCGGACCTGACGGACCACTTTTACCTTTCCACCGGTGCCGAGATGACGGTGACCGGACTGGGGAGATTGGGGCGGACCCTGGTGGATCTGCTTTCCGGAAAAAATTCGGCCGGCCTGAGCGCGGGGCGTTTCAAGGAAATGACCCGGACCTCGCGGGCGAACCCGATGTTCGGCGGCGGGCTGTGGCGGAACCGGGCGGCATCGCGGGCGGTGGAGATCGAGGACGTGCTCGACCCCCCGCGGGATCCGACCTTCTGGGCGGGCGCCTGCCTCTCGGGTAGCCAGCCGTCGTCGATGGTCGCGCTGATCGGGTCTTCCGGCCAGCGGGTGTTCATTTGGCCGGAGGCCGGCCGGGTGGTCGCACGGCTCGGCTACTCGGGCAGCTGGCAGGACCGGCCGTTTCTGGCGGTGGTGTAGGAGCGCCGATGATGAAATCGGCATCGAGTGGTCCCTTGATGCCGACGACTCCGTTGGATCACGATGACTGGCTGAGAGGGGGGTGCCCCATTTCTGGTGGAGGATCTTCGATCACGGCTTCCGTGCCGATTTTTATCACATTCGGCGCTCCTTGAACTCCATTCAGGAGCACACCGGGCACTCGTTGATCTTTTTGAAGAAGTCGTTGCCCTTGTCGTCGACCAGAATGAAGGCCGGGAAGTTTTCCACGGTGATCTTCCATACCGCTTCCATGCCGAGCTCGGGGAAGGCGACGACCTCTTGCGACTTGATGTGCTCCTTCGCAAGCAGCGCGGCGGGTCCACCGGCCGAGCCGAGGTAGAAGCCGCCGTGGGCCTTGCAGGCGTCGGTGACCTGTTGGGAGCGGTTACCCTTGGCGAGCATCACCATCGAGCCGCCGTGGCTTTGGAACAGATCGACGTAAGGGTCCATGCGGCCGGCGGTGGTCGGGCCGAACGAACCGGACGGCATGCCGGCGGGGGTCTTGGCCGGGCCGGCGTAATACACGGGATACTTCTTGAAGTAATCCGGCAGGTCGCCCTCCGCTTCGAGCATCTCCTTGAGTTTCGCGTGGGCGATGTCGCGCGCGACGATGATCGTGCCGCTGAGCGCGAGCGGGGTGGTGACCGGATACCTGGTCAGCGTTTTGAGGGTTTCCTCCATGCCCTGGTCGAGGTCGATTTCGACGCCCTTGAACTTCCAATCGCGGTATTTCTCCGGGATGAAGCGGCCGGGGTTCTTCTCAAGTTTTTCGAGGAAGATCCCGTCCTTCGTGATCTTCGCCTTGGCCTGGCGGTCGGCCGAGCAGGAAACGCCGAGTCCGACCGGACAGGAGGCGCCGTGGCGCGGCAGCCGGATCACCCGCACGTCGAGCGCGAAGTATTTCCCGCCGAACTGAGCGCCGATGCCGGCCGAGCGGGCCATTTCGAGGAGTTCCTTTTCCATCTCCAGATCGCGGAAGGCACGGCCGTGCTCGTTGCCGGAGGTGGGCAGCTCGTCGTAGTACTTGGTCGAGGCCAGCTTGACGGTCTTGAGGCAGGTCTCGGCCGAGGTGCCGCCGATCACAAAGGCGATGTGGTAAGGCGGGCAGGCGGCGGTGCCGAGCGACTTCATTTTCTCGAGGCAGAACTCGTGCAGCCGCTTCGGGTTCAGGAGGGCCTTGGTTTCCTGATAGAGATAGGTCTTGTTGGCCGAGCCGCCGCCCTTGGTGACGAAGAGGAACTTGTAGGCTTCGCCCTGGGTCGCGTAGAGGTCGATCTGCGCGGGCAGGTTGGTGCGGGTGTTCACCTCCTCATACATTGAAAGGGGAGCGGTCTGCGAGTAGCGCAGGTTTTCCTTGGTGTAGGTCTCGTAGATGCCCTTGGAGAGGTGCTCGGCGTCGTCGCAGCCGGTCCACACCTGCTGGCCTTTTTTGCCGACGATCGTCGCGGTTCCGGTGTCCTGGCAGAAGGGGAGGATCCCGTGGACGGCGATCTCCGCGTTCTTGAGCATCATCAGCGCGACCATGCGGTCGTTTTCCGTGGCGTCGGGATCGTCGAGGATGGCGGCGACCTGTGCGAGGTGGGCCGGGCGCAGGGTGAAATTGATCGCCTTGATCGCCTCGCGGGCGAGCAGGGTGAGGCCTTCGGGCTCGACCTTGAGGACGGGCTTGCCGTCGAACTCGGTGACCGAGACATGCTCGCTGGAGATGAGCTCGTAGTCGGTCGGGTCGTCGCCCAGGGGAAAGGGATCCTGATAGACGAAGGGCTTGTCTGACATGCGGCCGAGCATAGGAGGCGGCCGGCCTTCGTCCAGCGGATCAGAGGAAATGCCATGTGCTTGTCGGAATGCGGGCAATGGCCCCGAAAAAAGCGCCGCCTCCCGGAGGAAGCGGCGCTTTCAGATCATCCGGAAGCCGGGATCAGCGGCGACGGCGGGCCATCAGGCCGAAGCCAAGCAAGCCGAGCAAGGCGGCCGAAGGCTCCGGCACGGCTTCCACCCACAGACGGTCTTGTTCGCCCGGCGCGTCGGCATAGTAATAGTTGAAGTTGCCTTGATCGACCCAGGTTCCATTGCCGACGTTGGTCAGCCAATCGCTGGCATAACCCACGGCGGTGGTGGCATCGCCCGGATAGGAACCGGCAACGGAGATGTTGGACCCTTCGATGACCTGCCAGATGCCGATCTGCATGGCGGCGGCGTAAATGGCCTTGGTCCCGTCATCGGGAGCAGCATCGTAGAGGGGAATCGCGTTGGAAAGGAAAGCGGACAGATTGCTCTGCTCCGACGTGCCGAGGGTGCCGAAGCCCGGGGTCACGGTGTAAGCCGGCGGCGGATTGTTGATGCCGACGAAGAGTTCCGAACAAAAATCGTAAACGACCGAGGTCGATCCATCGCCGTGAACCCAAGTGGTCATGTAGAGGCCGGCAGGGTCGATGGAATATTCAGTCCCGGTTCCGCCGCCACGAAAATCGTTGAAGGTGACGGCATACTGGCCGGTCGTACCAGGGTCCGCGGAAACCACACGGCTGTCCGTGCGATAATACGAGTTGTTCGGCACCGGGCCGGTTCCGTCGTAGTAGGTAACCGTCTGGCCATTGGCCGCGGCCACCAGGCCAAGCATGACGGCGGCAAGAGGGAATAATTGATGACTCATGGGGTGGGGTGATGGGGTGGGGAGTCAGGTGGTCCGGGAGGGGGAACACCGGGTGTTAGGAGCTGACTATCAGACCCGACAACCGATGACAAGGCGGAAATGGGTCGTGTGGCCCGAAAAGATCCACCCAATGTTGGGCTTTATTTAATTTCAGGTTTCCTGACTTTCTTGCAAATAGGTTGCAATAAATCGTTGTCAGTCTCACGCGATGACGTGTAGTAATGGTTCAGCATTGGCTGCGGCGATCCATCGGCGCGGCGGATGCGACCTCACCTCACCCCCTCCCCCCATGATCCGTTCACTGATGGCCCTCTTCGGGCTGGTCGGCGCGCTTTGCGCTCAGACCATGACCTTGCAGTTCACCGGCGACCTGAACAACGGGCCGTCGCCCGCCTACATTCCCGGCTTGAGCCAATCGGCCGATGTGCCGCTTTTCGATCCGGCTCTTGGCCAGCTGGTCGGAGTGAAGCTGCTGCTCTCCTCGTCCGTCCAGACACGGATGGAGTTCGAAAACGACAACGGCAGCCCGGTGGATTTCACCGCCAGCTTGTCCGGAACTTCCGCCGCCACCTTCGGCACGCTTTCGACCAATCTGATGTTCCAGCGCAACCTCAGCCTGACGGCCGGGGCAAGCGACGATGTCGGCGGGGTCTGCGACTGGTCGGGAATCGACTACATCGATACCGGCTTGGTCGCTGCCAACAGTTCGGCCTCCACCGAAATTCCCGGTGACGGCGGCACCGATCTCGCACCCTACATCGGACCTGGCACCCTGCCGGTTTACCTGACGGGCAGCCACGACGTGTCGATGGATTCCCACGGCGACGTGAAGTTCCGCACCAGCCAGTCGGGCGAGGCCTCCACCTACACGGTCATTTATACCTACGTTCCCGTGCCCGAGCCAAGCGGCGTGGTGCTTCTCGGCCTTTCCGGTGTCCTCCTCTTGGCGCGCCGCCGCCGGTGACTTGGTGGACGGATGGCTCCGAGAGGGTATCCAAGAGCGGGTGGGCGGAAGAAGCGGGTGGGCGGAAGAACCTTCTTCCGCCCTTTTTTGCCTCGGCTAGAGACGACCTTCGTCGGCCTCGATAAAGTCCATGAAAGTGAGGATGTCCTCCCGCTCGGCGAAACCGGCCTCCCGCTTCCGAATGGAAAGCCGTTCCGAGAGGTCGTCACGGAAGCCCCGGGTGGTCATGTAGGCCCGCCACCACGCCACCTCGTGCTCCGGACGGGTGGATCCATGTTCGCGCGCCCAGGCCAGGGCGGCCTCGTTGCTTGCTCCATCCCTCACCACGGCCGCGAGATCGTCGTAGCCCACCCCCAGAAACTGGCAGGTCCACAGGTCCATGCCGGAGCCGAGGTTGGCGAGGTAGTCGCGATGAAGCTCCCCGGCCTGGTGCAGGCGGACCTTGTCACAGAGTCGGGGAAAATAAAGCATGCCCGCGGTTTCAAGAAGGGGGCTGCAGGGGATCGAGTCGGCCATGGCCCCACCATCGGGCGGCCCGAGGTCCGAGCACAACCCGATTCCGGCTGAAAAACGCCCGAATCTCGAGGGCTGCTTCTTGGCAGACGATGGCCGCTCGGCTAGGATCCGTGCCATGCGACTCCCCGGCGCGCTGATCTCCCTCGGCATCCTTGCACTCCTGGCCGGCCCGGGTTTCGGCGACCCCGATCCGGCTGTCCGGGTGCCCGGTCCGCCGTCGGCTCGCACCGTGTCGCCGCCCGGCTCGCCCCGGCTTCCCATGGCGACTGTCTTCAAGGGCGAGGCCAAGTTCCGTGACCTGGTGGCCAAGGCCGCGAGCGGGAACTGGCGGAAACTTCCCCTCGGCGTCCGCACCATGATGGTGGCCCGCGAAATGGTCGGCACGCCCTATGTCAACTACACGCTGGAGGTGGACGACCGCATCGAGAGCCCGGTGGTGAACCTCACCGGGATGGACTGCTGGACCTATTACGAGAACGCCTTGGCCTTCGCCCGCATGCTCCACTCCAAGCCCGGCCCCTATCGGCCGGAGGACATGCTGCACATGGTCGAGCTGGAACGTTACCGCGACGGGCGCTGCACCGGCAGCTACCTGAGCCGGATGCACCATCTCGAGGAAGTCTTCTTCGACAACGAGCGGCGCGGCTATGGCGAGAACATCACCAAGCGCATCCCCGGAGCTCAACGAATGTCCCGCGAGATCCGTGAAATGACCGTGGCCTGGAAGAGTTACCGCTACCTTCGCCACAATCCCGGCTTGGTTCCCGAAATGGGAAAAATCGAGTGCCGCGTTTCCAAGCTCCCGGTTTATCAGGTGCCGAAAGACCGGGTCCGGGAGGCGGAAAAGTATCTCGCCAACGGAGACGTCTGCGCCATCACCTCGAATTGGAAATACGGCTATACCTCCCACGTGGGGCTCATCATGCGGATCAAGGGCCGGGCCTACTTCTGCCACGCGACCTCCGATCGCGACAAGGGACGCATGACGATCATCGACCGGCCGATCACCGACTATTTGAACGGCAACTCCAAACATGCCGGGATCGTGATCTACCGGCCGGCCGACCTGCCGCCCTCGAAGCCTTGGCAAACGACCGATCGGCGGTAATTCGCGCTTGCCCGACAGCTCGGGAACGTGTTTTGTTCTTCCGAACACTGTTCCAAAAGCCATGCCCGAAGCCCTTACCCGCCGCCAGGAGGAAATCCTCAGCTATCTCAAGGAATACCAGCGGATGTGCGGCCTGATGCCGTCGACCCGCGAAATCCAGCACTTCTTTGGTTTCGCCAGCCAGACGGCTGCCATGAGCCACCTGCGCGCCCTCGAAAGAAAAGGCGCCATCCAGCGGCTGCCCAACAAGGCTCGGGCCGTCGTTTTCCCGGAAGATCTCGATCGCGCCCAGATCGTCGATATCCCGGTCTACGGGCGGATCGCGGCGGGAATGGCCCAGGATGCACCGCCGGAAAACGAAGGCTGTGTCTCGATCGACATCGCCTCCCTCGGCATCCGTCCGACCGCCCGCACCTTCGCCCTGAAAGTGCGGGGAGAGTCCATGATCGATGCCCACATCTGTGATGGCGACACGGTCATCCTTGAGTTCCGAGAGCCGCGGAAGGGCGACATCGTGGCTGCCCTGATTGATGGCGAAACCACCCTCAAACGCTACGTCGTGCACGATCGCAAACCCTACCTCAAGGCCGAGAACCCCGACTACCCCAACCTCATTCCCGTGCGCGAGCTGGTGATCCAAGGGGTCGTCATCGGCTTGCTGCGCACCGCGGCCTGACGGGAAAAAGGCTCCCCCCGGGGAGCCGGATTTCACCGCCGGAAGGGGCGGGCAGGTTCCGGCGGCAGGTTCAGGATTCCAGCGGGCTCGGTACCGTCGCCCAGCCTGGAGCGGGCTTGAGGGGCCAACCGGGCTCGGCCGGGGTCCAGACCTTCTTGCCAGGCCGTTTTTCCAGCCAGGCCGCCCACCAACTGAACGAACTGTTGGCCACGATGGCGTGGCGGCAGGCACTCATCAGGCGGAAGTCGCGCAATTCATCGCAGCCGGGATCGTCGTGAAACCGCGCCGGATGGCGGCCGAAGTCGAGATGCTCTCGCGCCCAGGCGAGGTCGTCGCCGAAGACTTCGAAGCGGGGAGCATCCACCCCGTGGGTCGCCAGCGATATCGCGGCGGCGTAGTAGTTCGCCGTCAGCTTGGGCGAGTAACGGATCCGCCGCACGTGGACCAACACCGATTCGGTGGAACGAATCTCCCGTTCCAACGCCCGGTCGAGCGGGGCTTCCAACTCGGGGGGGGACAATTCGCGACGAATCTCCGCGGCGAAGTCCTCGAAACAGGCGGGATCCTGCCAGTAGCCGTTCAAATAGACGACGGAGCGCGAACTCCGGAAGTCGAGCAGGTCGGCCGCCACGACGGTTTTTTTCTCGGCGAAATAGCGGCGGCGGGAGGGCTTCCGGAACCGGTCGATCGATCGCAGCCACCGATGCCGCAGGGTTTTGGGGTTTCCAAGGCGGAGCGAGGCAGGGGCCGGCTCCGCCTGGATCGGAAAGCGGTCGAGACGGAATGTCCGACCGTAGCCATCGAGCTGGAAGCCGGACTCGTCGTCGAGAAACAACACCCTCCCGGCGCGCAAGGCGAACGCCCGGGCACCGGCGTAGGCGAAAAGCTGGTTTCCGAGGCCCCCCTTGATGATGGCCACCACCGATGAAGTTGCGCCGCGACCGGTCATTGAAACTTTTCCAGGCTTTTGCTCAGGAACCTCATGTTCTCGGGATGGGCCTCAGCCCAGTTCGCCAGTTGGCGCTTGAGCCGCTCGACCTGCGCCTGAACCTCGCCGGGGCGCAGCTCCATTCCGTATCCCGCTCGTTCATCGAGCATGGCCGACAGCATTTTCTCGCCGATCTCGGGGGTGAAATGAAACAGGTCGATCCAGTGCTCCATCTGCCCCTCTTCGGGCAGTCGATCGGAGTTCAGCGGATGGCCGTCCTGAAAGTCCCAGAATTCGACTTCCGGGCCACCCTCCTCGGCAAGCCGCGCCAGGGCCATGCGGTCCCTTTCGAACCATGGATCACTGCCGCCCAGAGAGGGAAAAGCGAGTTGGAACAAGGCATGATTCGGCGGCATCACCAAAAGAAGCCGTGAGCCTTTCGACCGGCACTGGCGGATGATGTCGCGGACTTCATTCAGTTTTCCCTCGTCCAGGCCATCAAGGGCGGTTCGGTTGCGGGCGATGCGCAGGATGGTCGATAGGTAAAGGCCGGCGATCTGTTTGCGGGGATGCTCCAAACGCTCCGCCTCCGTTCGGAATCCCCGAGGGCTGTAGAGGGCGGGTTCTTTTTCCGCGGCCCGGCGGAGGACCTCGATGGATGAGGAAATGGAGGACACGCCGCAGTGATCCCGGAACCACGACTCGATGCCCTGCGAGCCTGGTTTCAAAGGAGAGTTGGTGAAATCGGCGAGCCCTTCTTCCCGGCGCTGGTCCGCCATGGTCAGATCGCCGGCATCGATGAAAAAGATCACCAGCTTCGGCTTCTCCTGCCGGGCCATGAAGTAGTCGAACGCGGCCTTGTTTTCGTGGAGCAGCCCCGCATTCAGCCCGAGGTTCACGGCGTTTCGCGAGGCGAGATGCGGGCCATTCGGATCGATCCCGATGTCGACCCGCGAGGAGCCGAACACCGCCGTATCCCACTGGCGGCTTGCGGCGAGGCCGGCCTTGCAGGTGCGGGAGAAGTTTTTCTCGATATCGCGATAGGGATCGAGCGCCTTGGAAGACCAGGGAACGTTCACCACACGCCAGGGATTGACCCAGGTGGTCAGGAAAAATCCACCGACCACGACCAAGGCCAGCAGGGCCTGGAAAAAGCGGCGGAATCGGAGGAGGCGGGCCATCGTCGGAGGATCAGAACTGGTAGTAAATGAACTCGCTCACCTTGTCGAACTGGAGGCCGATGATCACGATCATGATCACGATGACGGCGGAGTGGACAAGGCTCGGCCGCCACTGCCACCAGGATCGCGGTCCGCGGAAAGCGGGACTTCCAAGGGCGGGGCGGAAGCGGACCATGAGTTGCTGGGTGTTCGGCAGGAACCAGCAGGCAAGGAGCACGGGAATCAACTTGATCGGCGCATTGCTGGGGGCCACGCGCAGCGCCTTGTCGGGCCACCTGCCGAAGCCCTCCGCACCGAACATTGAAGCCAGCAAGCGGCTCGCGGCGCTGAAGTCCGAGGCGCGGAAGAAAACCCATGCCACGAGGGTGGCCGCGAAAGTGAGGCCGATCGCGACCGGCCCCGGCAAGGCACGGAGCCCCCGCGCCTTGCGGAAATGGAACCAGCCGTGGTTGAGGCAAAGCAGAAGCCCGTGGATGCCGCCCCAGGCTACGAAGGTCCAGTTCGCCCCGTGCCAGAGGCCGCCGAGCAACATGGTCAGCATGAGGTTTCCATAGCGCCTCGCCGGTCCGAGGCGGTTGCCGCCGAGGGGGATGTAGAGGTAGTCGCGCAGGAAACGGGAAAGGGTCATGTGCCAGCGCCGCCAGAAGTCGATGATCGAGGCGGCCTGGTACGGCGAGTCGAAGTTGAGCGGCAGACGGATGCCGAAAAAGCGCGCCGAGCCGATCGCCATGTCCGAGTAGCCGGAGAAATCGAAGTAGATCTGCAGGGCGTAGGCGATGGCTCCCGTCCACGCCTCGGCCATGGTCAGGGACCGGTCGCCGTGCTCGGCGACGCCGAAGAGGGCGCTGGCGATCGGAGCTAGGTTGTCCGCGATGACCACCTTTTTGAACAAGCCCACCACTAGGAAAACGAGGCCCACGGGAAAGTCCCGGTTCCAGCGGGAGAGGGGCCGCTGCCGCGTGAACTGCGGCATCATTTCCCCGTGATGGACGATCGGCCCGGCGATCAGCTGGGGGAAGAAGGTGACGAAAAGAAGATAGTCGATGAAGTGATACTCGCGGGTCTCGTTGCGGTAGGCATCCACGAGGTAGGCGATCTGCTGAAAGGTGAAAAATGAGATCCCGAGGGGCAGGACGATCGACGGGATGTGCTCGGGCCAGCCCCCGATCCCGCGCAGGGTGGCGGCGAACAGGCCGGTGTATTTGTAATAACCGAGCAATGCCAGGTTGGCGGCGACCCCGGCGGCGAGCATGCGTTTCCCGCGGGGGGCGTGATGCCGGCCGAGGTAGCGGCCGAAGTAGTAGTTCGCGAGGCAGGACGCGGTGATCAGTGGAAGGTAGGCGGGATTCCAGTAACCATAGTAGATCAGGCTCATCACCACCAGCCAGCCGAAGGCGGCCCGCCGCGGCAGCCTCCACGGCCCGATCATCAGGTGGAACGCCACCGCCGCCACCGGCAGGAACAGCAGCAGGTAGGTGTAGCTGTTGAAAAGCATGGCGGTCGATCGGCGACTTTGCCTCAGGACGGATCAGTCAGGCAGCCCGCCGACGGAATTTCCACGCCCGTGTCGTATTTGTCGATCTGCTCC
This sequence comes from Haloferula sargassicola, assembly GCF_040362925.1. Classification (NCBI taxonomy): domain Bacteria; kingdom Pseudomonadati; phylum Verrucomicrobiota; class Verrucomicrobiia; order Verrucomicrobiales; family Verrucomicrobiaceae; genus Haloferula; species Haloferula sargassicola. Next base: position 170,075 of record NZ_BAABRI010000004.1, on the reverse strand, counting down.
ACCATCCACTCCCACATGTCGCGGTGGTTCCTTTTGAAATCGAGGTAGCCCTGCCGCATCGAGTCGATCCGCTGCTCGAGGTTGTCGCGGTTCAGTCGGATGCCGTAGTCCTTTCCGATCTCCGGAACCTCCCACCCCATAATTCGGGAAAGCTGGATGTTCCCCAGTTCCTTGCGGGCGTGGGTGCCATCGAGCCACCAGTGCATGCGGACATTATGGGGCGGGATGGGTTCGGCGTTCAGTGGATGGAAATCATTGAAATCCCAGATCACCGCCTCGGGCGAGCCGGGGTGGGAGGCGTGCGAGGCTTCGGCCGCCTTCACGAGAGCCTCCCGGTCGGCCCGGAAACAGGGGTCGGGATCTCCGGTTTCGTGGAACACCCCGATGTAGGTGGCGTGGTTCGGCGGGATGACCAGCACCAGCCTCGTGCCGTGCTCGGCACAGTCGTCGAGAATCTGGCGCAGCAGCGAGGATTTCCACTCCGTGGCTCCGTCGTAGCGGGCGTGCCGTTGGGCCGTGGTGCGAAGGGCGTGCGGGATGGCATCCCGGTAGATGATGGTGCGCACGTCGGCCTGATCCTGGTGGCGGAGGCGGTGTCCGAGGGGCGTGTATTCGGGCAACCGGCCGGTCACCTCGTTGCGCATCGCCTTGTAGGAAGCTTCGAACGTGGACCAGCCGAAAATGTAGCGCAGCTCCCGCTCGGCGGAGTCCCCCTTGGGATTGAGGGGGGATTCCATGAAGCCGGTGGACCGCCACTTGGTGGCATCGGTGGTGAGGTCACCGAGGTCGATTCCGACGATGGCGAGGTCGAGGGACCGATGCTTCAGGGTGTATCGGACCGTGGCCGCGGTTTCCGGCAGGGTGCTCGCGCTCATGGCGAGGTTGACGACCCGCAAGTCCCCCCACTCGGGCAGGGCCGGGTTGTAGGCGATGTCGACCCGCGAGGAGCCGAAGAAGGCCACATCCCAGTCCTTCGCGCGCACGAGTCCGGCCTTGCCGGTCCGCTGCTGGCGGTAAATCGGACGGTACTCGGCGAAACCGTTATTGGTCCACGGAGTCGGGGTCACCCACAGCGGGTTGACCCAGGTATTGAAAAATCCGAAGGCCGTCACGATCAGCGCCAGGGTGATCAGCACGCTGCGATTGAAGCGTCGGAAGGTTTTCGGTGGGGAAACGTTCACGTCGGCTCAGAATTGGAAGTAGATGAACTCGCTGAGCTTGTCGAACTGGTAGATCACCCCGAGCAGAAGCAGGAGCACGAAGATCGACCACTTCGGCGTCGGGCGCCAGGTGATGCGCGATCCAAGGATCGGCCGCTTGGAGAAGCTCCGCAGGCCGAGCGCGGGTTGATAGCGGCGCATCCACTGCTGGGTATTGGGCAACAGCCAGACGAGGAGAACGCAGGCGATGGCCCGGTAGGCGTGGCTTGCCTTGACCACGTAGCTGCTGCGGTCCGGCCAGGCGGAGATGCCGTGGAATCCGAACATCGATTCAAGCACCGAGCGGATGGCATCGAGCGCGGCGGTGGTCGATCCGTGAGGGCCCAACTCGAAGCTTCCCGCCCGGAATGGGACCCAGGCCACCAGCACTGCCAGGAAGGTCAGCGCGCCGCCGAGGACGGCGGGCATTTTCGGCCAGCCGCGCGATTTTCTGAGCGCGACCCAGCCATGGTTCACGCACAGGTAGAATCCGTGGAGGGCACCCCAGAGAACATAGGTCCAGCCGGCGCCATGCCACAGGCCGCCGAGGAGCATGGTCAGGAAAAGATTGAAGTAGCGCCGGGAAACGCCGAGCCGATTGCCGCCGAGCGGGATGTAGAGGTAATCGCGCAGGAAGCGGGAGAGCGTGATGTGCCAGCGGCGCCAGAACTCGATCAGCGAGGTCGCCTTGTAGGGCGAGTGGAAGTTCACCGGCAGGCGGATCCCGAACAGGCGTGCCGAGCCGATGGCCATGTCCGAGTAGCCCGAGAAGTCGAAGTAGATCTGCAGCGCGTAGGCAATGGTCGCGGCCCAGGCCTCGCCCATGGTGAGGTGGCGCTCGCCAAGCGATGCCTGCTCGAAAAGCCGGGTGGCGATGGGCGCGAAGTTGTCCGCCAGCACGACTTTCTTGAACAGGCCGATGGCGAGGATGGTCAGGCCCACGGACAGGTCGATCGACCGGCGACCGGAGGAGCGGGTCCGTTCGAGCTGGGGCATGACCTCCTTGTGGTGGACGATCGGGCCGGCGATGAGCTGGGGGAAGAAGGTGACGAAAAGGAAGTAGTCCGTGATGCGGTATTCCTTCGTTTCCCCCCGGTAGGCATCCACCAGGTAGGCGATCTGCTGGAAGGTGAAAAAGGAAATGCCGAGGGGCAGCAGCACGTCGGGAATCGTCAATCCGGCACCGGTGAGGGCGACGATGGTCTTGGTGAACAGCCCGGCATACTTGAAATAGCCGAGCAACCCGAGGTTGGCCGTGACCCCGAGGGCGAGCATCCGTTTCCCGCGGGGGCCATGGTGTTGGGCGAGGTAGCGGCCGAAAAAGAAATTCGCCAGGCACGAGCCGACGATCAGGCCGAGGAAGGCGGGGTTCCAAGGCTCGGCGGGATTCGGGTTCCACCAGCCGTAGTAGATGAGTGAGGCAAGAACCAGCCAACCCATCGCCGCGCGCAGACCGGTCCTGCGGAAAAGCAGGAAGCCCGCGTAGGTCAGCGGGAGGAAAATCAGCAGGTAGATGTACGAATTGAAGAGCATCCCGGGCGCGGACGGCGTTGTCGAAGGAGGTCGGAACTTTGTCGAGGGCGAATGGATGGAGTCCGGGCGCGGCTCAGAACACCCCGGCCTCGTGAAGGGCACTCAGCGCCAGGGGCATGAGGCGCTGCGAGAGGTGGACGCCGTCGTGGAAGAACGACAGGTCGGCCTTGGCCTCCCGGGGGTGATAGAGGCCGGCGATCGCGATCATCGGGAAACCGCGGGTAGAGCATTCCCGGTCCAGCGCATCGATGAAGGCGTAGGTGATGTCCCGCCGCAGTTCCCAGGGGCCGACGAAGGGGAAGGTCGGGCTGCTGAGCTTCTCGTCCTTCGGGATGATCTGCGGCGGCCCCCAGATCACCGGCTCGAAGCCCTGCGAGGCGATCCAGGCCGGAAGCTCGACGAACTTGGTGGCCGTCGCGGCCACGGCCTCATGGAGGTCCTTTCCTGCCTGGATGGCGCGGGCCATGTGGATGCGGCAGTCGATCTCCCCGAAGGAAATGAGGACCTTGGAGCCCTTAGCGACGTCCTTTTTCAGGAGGATCTCCAGCTTCTCACGCGAGCGGGTGGAGGAACCATGGTCGCCGGCTTTCCAAGCCGTCGCGGGGCCCACGTGGAACACGCGGAAGCAGGGGAGCAAGTCGAGCCCGCGGTTGATCCAGTTCGGCTTCCACAACCCGCTGCGCCGGTAGCGGATGAAGCGCAGGTGCTCGGCGCCGGCGAAGAACATCGTGTTGCTGTCGCCGATGCAGGTCAGCTTCTCGGTCGGAGGCCGGCTGGTGTGGCGGGCCAGCAGGGCGTGGCGCCGATCCTCAAGCTGGCCGGTCGGGGTGGCGCGGGGCCGCCGCGTGCGGAAGGCATCCAGATCGTTGGCCAGGCCCTCGATCTCAGCGCGCAACTCGTCGGACAGGGGCGGAAGGTCGGTCATGCGGTCAGGCTCCAGCCGGGGGCGAGCCAGCCATCGGGCGTGGCGTGGGAAACGAGCACCAGGTCGGTGTGGACGCGGTTCGGGTCGCCATGGAGCTTCGGCACGTCGGCGAAACAGGTCACCTCGGCCAGCTTCTTGTGTTTCGCGGAGACGACGCGGTAGGTTCGGAAATGCTGCTGCAGCCAGTTCAGGTAGTCATCCGGATCCTCACCCGCCCAACGGATGTACTGGCCGTCGAATTCGATGAAGCCCACGGCCCGGGCCGCCTTGCTGAAGGTCCCGACGAAGCCCTTCAGAGCACGGCTTTCGTAGCCTTCGATGTCCATCTTGAACAGCAGCGTGGCCCCGTCCGCCTGCTCGGGCGGAACGACGGAATCGACCGGCCGCGCGGGCAGCCTGAACTCAAGCGCCTCGGGGCGGTCGTTCAACTCCTTCACCGCGGAGGAGCTGCCGCTCCAGTCGGGGTTGACGAGGAACGGGACGCCGTCGGCCGGCGCGTCCGAAACCAGGCAGTGGGTGATCGTCATCCGTTCGCCCGCCGGATGACCGTCGCGGCTTTTTTCCAAGTGTGGAATCAGCCGCGGATTGGCTTCGAAGCCGAACATCCGGGTGTCCTCGGGATAGTCGGCGCCGAACAGGCATTCGCCGTAGTTGAGCCCGACATCGACGATCAGGGTCGGCTTCAGGTGGGCGATGAAGTCGCGCCAGAAGGCCAGGTTGTCGGAGACTTTTCCACGCAGCGGCTCCTCCACGACCTTCTTGATCGCGCAGGGATCGCCGGCGTCGATGTAGATCCAGTGGGGGCTGCCGTGCAGCCGTGCCCGCGTCGGCTTGAGGGTGCCGTAGCGCAGCAGGGTCAGGGGCTTCAGGTAGGCGCTCTTGAAGGCCTTCTCGAACCGTTTGTAGGGGCTCGGCTTCATCCGGCTCAGTGGGGCGGCGTGATACGGATGCAGTCAGTATCGACCTCCACCTTCCAATCGGGGCGGTGGCTGGAAACGAAGGCCCGCACCTCGTCCATGCCGGGATAAACCTGGTCACTCTGGCCTTGGAAACAGCGGGCGTCATCGATGAGGATCACGCAGCGGAAATCCGGGCGGGCGAAGATGTGGCCCAGCTCCTCCATGACCGGCGTATCCTTGTCGCCGCGGGCCGTATTGCCGGCCGAATAATGGCCGTCCAGCCAGAACAGGGTCGGGCCCTCGAGCTTCGGCACCAGCTGTTCCATCACCCGGCCACTGTCACCGTGCAGGATCTCGACGTTGCCGTCTCCCTTGAAGCGCTCCACCGCGGCGGCGTGGAAATGGTCCGCTAGCTCGATCGAGTAGACCTTCTTGAAGTCGTGCTTCATGGCCTCGACCATGTCGCCCTTGAAGGTCCCCGTTTCGACCATCACCTCCAGGCCGAAGCGCTGGCGGTAATCGTGGATGTTGCGCTGCTTCACCGCGTGCGGTGGCGGGGCCGGCCGGCCGGCGGCCTCCCACTTGGCGAGGGCGCGGCGTTCTTTCCAACGGGCGATGATGCTCATGGCGTCTGGGGCGTGGGGTTACGATGGTCCTCGTAGATGAATCCGTGCATGTCGATCTCCTTGCGATAAACCCGGTCGATAATTTCCAAGTGGCGGGGCTCCAATACTTCGCTGTAGTGGCGGCGGTCGGTGCGGTAATCGCCCTTGGCGCGCACGCCGAGCGAGCCCTCATAGGGGATGCCAAAGCGATCGCAGAGGCGCCCGATCCCGGCGGCCAGCTCGTGGTAGGGGATAACCTCGTCGACCATCAGCCCGCCGCGCTCATCACAGTATAGGCTGGTGTTCACGCAGAACTCGCCGCGCTCGAAGTACTCGTCGAGCGTCATCGTCCCGCCGCGGACGGAGCGCTGCATGTGATAGTGGGAAAGCGTCTTGTCCCACGGGTTCCGCTCGATGGTGAACTTGTGGTAGCCGTTCCAGACCTCGGGGGGCACCCGCTGCTTGACGATCCGCGCCGGAATGTGCTCGTGGAACTTCCGCCGCTTCACCATGTCGGCGACGGTCCTTTTCGGCGTGAGGAAACGGCGCTCGGCGAACACCCGGCGGTCGATCGGGTAGTTGAAGCTCAGGATTTCCTTCAGCGGAAAAAACCAGCCCTGCCAGTTCCTCGGCTGGTGACCCTCCACGGGGGGCCGGGTCGGGGTGAAGACGTCGTCCGGGCCGCAACGCGGCGAAAAGAAGGCCTCCACGCTCGTTCCCGCCGTCTTGGCGGTCTTGATGAAGATGAACTTGTGCTGGTGGGAAATGACCATCCGAGGCCCCGTGGATAGGCATCCGGGCGCCCCGCGCGCAAGTCGTTTCCCCACGCTTGCCCGGCCGCGAGGGATGCCCGATAACGACCCGGATGTCCGCACCTCGAGCTTACGCCACATGGCTCATTGCCGCCGTTGTCGGGGTCTCGGTGGCCGCCTTCATCCTGAACACCCGGGTCAATCCCTGGCGGGTGACGCCGGTGCCGTGGGCCGACGACCAGCTGGACGCCTATCGCGACGTGTCGTCGCAGATCCGCACGGCCAAGGCCGGCATGGTCCGCTCCGCCGGCGAGCTCGGCGTCGGCTTCTTCGGCTCCTCGCGGGTGGCCAATGCCTTTGATCCCACCGATCCGCGCTGGGGTCGCGACGACGTGCTGAACCTCGGGTGCAGCGGAGGCTTCCTCTACGAGAGCACGGCCATGTGCCGCTACGCGATGCGGCACCATGCACTGGAGATCGCCATTCTCGGCGTCGATCCCGGTGATCTTTCGTCCGACCTGGACACGCGCCCGATGGGGGACTTCTACGCCTCGCCGTTGGCCAGCCGGCAGGATCCCGATCGAGAACTTCGCTACCTGATCGGGATCTCCACCGCCGAAGCCTCGCTGGAGACGCTGAAGAGGTCCTGGAAGGGAGTTCTTCCGCAATATGCGCCCGGCGGCCAGCGAGTCCGGTCAAGGAAGGCCCGGGGAAAGCCGCAGATCGCCTTCATTCGGGAGCAGATCACCGGTGAGGCGGAATTCGGGATGCTGGCGGATGGTCGCGGTGCCGCCACGGTGCGTGAGGAAAAGGCGGTTCTGGTCGAAGACCTGGCACTCGAGGCGCGGCGGCGCGGCACGCGGCTGATCCTGCTTTTCCACCCCACCCACGCCCTACGCCACCTCCGGGCGACCGATGCCACGGATCCCCCGGTGCTGTTTGAAAACGAACGCCGAAGGCTGCTGGCAATCGTCGACCGAGCCAACGCGGCCGGGGGCGGCGGCCCGCCGGTGGAGTTCTGGGATTTCCTGGATGCCCATCCGCTCAACGATGATCCGCTGCCTGAGGGCGACGGGATGATGGAGCACTGGACCGACCTCGACCACTACACCGACGAGGTCGGCGGCATCATCCAGGCCCGCGTGATGGGCTGGAAATGCGCCGCGCCGGATTATGGAACCCGCGTGACGGCGCGTAACCTCGACGCCTGGTTCGAGCGCGTGAGGCATTCCTGTGGACAGTATGTGGCCACGACCGGTCGCGAAGACATCCGCTGGAAGGAAGCCCTGATCGAGTCCTCCGTCGGCCATCCCTGATGCTGTTCAACTCTTACATCTACCTGCTGATATTCCTGCCGGTGGTCCTGGTCGGCTACCAAGCCTTGCGGCGGGCGCCGTTGCGGGTCGGGCTCGGGTGGTTGGTGCTGGCGAGCCTGGTCTACTTCGGGTGGTGGAAGCCCTCGCCGGACGAGCCGTGGACGCCGCGCTACCTGGCCCTGATCCTCGGCTCCTGCGTGGCCAATTATTTTGTGGGCCGCCTGATCTCGGGTCGCCGCGGTAGGCCCGCGGGACGGGCGGCGCTGGCGACCGGCGTGACCGCGAACCTTCTCCTCCTCGGCTATTTCAAATACGCGGGCTTGTTCGACAAGACCCTAGCCGCGCTGACCGGCAACGGTCTCGACCTTCCCGACATCGTGCTGCCTCTCGGCATCTCCTTTTTCACCTTCCAGCAGGTGGCGTATCTGGTCGATGCGTGGCGCGGGGAAACGGAGGAATACCATTTCATCGACTACCTGCTTTTCGTCACCTTCTTCCCCCAGCTCATCGCGGGACCGATCGTCCACCACGGGGAGATGCTGCCGCAGTTTTCGGAAAAAAAGTCGCGCGGGATCCGGTCGCTGGACCTTTCGGTCGGGATCACCTGCCTGGCACTCGGTTTGTTCAAGAAGGTCGTGCTGGCCGACTATCTGGCGCGGACCGCGACGCCGATCTTCGGGCTTGCCGCGGCGGGGGATCGCCCCCTCACCATGGGCGAGGCGTGGGCGGGGATGCTCGCCTACACGCTGCAGATCTACTTCGACTTCTCGGGCTACTCGGACATGGCCATCGGCTCGGCACGCCTGTTCGGCATCCGCCTGCCGCTGAATTTCCATTCACCTTACAAGGCGGCGTCAGTCATCGACTTCTGGCGCCGCTGGCACATGACGCTTTCCCGCTTCCTGCGCGACTACCTCTACATCTCCCTCGGCGGCAACCGCAAGGGCACCGCCCGCCGCTACCTCAACCTGATGGCCACCATGCTGCTCGGAGGGCTGTGGCATGGCGCGGGCTGGACTTTTGCCATGTGGGGCGCCCTCCACGGGTTCTACCTGTGCGTGAACCATTTCTGGCACCACTTACGGAAACACCTCGATTTTCCCGCGCTGCCGCTCCCGGCTTCCGGAGTCCTCACCTTTTTCGCCGTCGCCCTGGCATGGATTCCCTTCCGGGCGGGCAACTTCGAACTCGGGCCGGAGGGATCAACCACCGCGGCCCTCGCTGCCACCAAGTCCGTCCTGGCCTCGATGTTCGGACTTCATGGTCTCTCCGGCTGGCCCGGGGATTCGGTGATCGTGGTGACGAAATCCCGCGCCTTGCGGCCGATCGTCGGCGGGCTTGTGATCGTGTGGCTGCTGCCGAACACCCAGCAGTTTCTCCGCCGCTACCGCCCGGCGCTCGGACTCAAGCCGCTCGATCCGTGGGGGGCCCGCCGCTGGTGGCAATGGCGCCCGAGCTGGCCGTGGCTGCTGTTCACCCTCGGGCTGCTCTATGCCGTGGGCCGCGGGTTCGACCAGCTTTCGGAGTTCATTTATTTTCAGTTCTAGCCACCACGTCCTCCATCTCCGGCAGGCGTTTCTCGATCGCCCGGACCAGGGCGAACTGCGCCCGGCAGCGGTCGAGGTTGTGGCCGGGACGGTGGGTCTTGAAGTAGTGGTCGCCGTCCAGGTAGTCGGTCAGGAAACGGATGCCGCACTCCAGCGCCAGCAGCTTGCCGGAGAAGGCGAGATGCTCCACCTCCGCCGGGACCAGGAAACTGGCGGCGGCGAGGTAGCCGCGGATCAGGGCCTCGAAGCGGTCCATCCGCACGTCGATCACCGACAGGTCGACTTCATCCTCGCGCGTGGTCGGGCAGGCGGTCCGCACCATGTCGCCGAAGTCGTAGAGCACCGAGCCGGGCATGGTGGTGTCGAGGTCGATCACGCACACCCCTTCCGAGGTGGCCTCGTCGAGCAGGACGTTGCTCAGCTTGGTGTCGTTGTGGGTGACCCGCTCGGGCACGTCCCCGGAGGCGATCAGGTCGGTGATGACGCGGGCGTCCGCTGCGCGGGAAAAGGCGAACTCGAGATCGTCGCCGACCCGCTCCATGCGGTCCTTCGGCGCGTTTTCGAGGACCGCCCGCAGCGCGTCGAGGCGCTTCGGCGTGTGGTGGAAATCCGGGATGGTCTCGTGCAGGCGCGGCCCCTTCAGGTCGGCGGCGAGCTTCTGGAACTCGCCGAAAGCCTTGGCGGCCTCCTCGGCCTGGCGGAGGTTCTCGATTTCCTCGTAGCCCAGCGCCCCCTCAATGAAGGGGAAAGTCCGCCAGTAGCCGCCTTCGGCATCGCGTGCCCACGGCAGGCCATCGCAAGAGGGAATCAGGGTCAGCGTGCGGCGGTGGGCCTCGGAGTGGCCGGCCTCGACCAGCCGGGCGAGCGAATGGCGGGTGACCCGGTCGATGTTTTCCATCAGGGCCTCCGGGTTCCGGAACACATGGGAATTGATCCGCTGGTGGATCAGGCGGATCTCGCGTCCGGCCTGGTTGTAGGTGGCGCAGAAGGTGTCATTGATGTGGCCGGAGCCGTGCGGTCGCGCCGTCAGGAAGTCGGCGCGGGTTTCAAAGAGTCGGGAAATCGCCTTCAGGTCCTGCACGGCGCGGATCGTCGGTCGGCTGGAAGGATTCCGACAAGAGAAACCCGCGCGCCCCGGACGGCGGGGATTTCGATTGCCTCAGGCCCCGCCAGCCGGGAGTTTCCCATCGTGCTGTCGAAAGGGTTCCGCGATCTGGTGAAGGCGCCGTGGCTGAAAATCCTCGAGGAGCTGAAGATCTCCGGCGGCCTGCCCGTGCCCGAGCTCCAGCGGCGGATCGGCGGCAGCTACATGGGCGTCAAGGACCAGTGCGAGGCGCTCAAGAAACGAGGCTATCTGGAAACCTGGCGGGTGCCGCGCACCGAGGTCGGGCGGCCCGAGATCATGTACCGGCTGGCCCCGAAGGCCGACGGACTGTTTCCGCAGGCGGCGCGCGAGATGTCGCTGGGCCTGCTGGACGCCGCCCGCCAGGTGTATGGCGATGCCGCCCCGGAGCGCCTGCTGCTGCAGTATTTCCAAAATCTCGGCACCAGCTGGCAGCCGCGGCTCAACCGGGCGAAATCGATGGTCGAAAAGGCCACCATCCTTTCCTCGCTGCGCGAAAAGATCGGCTGCTTCGGCCGCTGCAAGTACGATGCCGACCGGGGGTTCCGGATCGAGGAATACCATCACCCCCTGCGGGAAATCCAGGAAGCCTACCCGAACGCGATCCAGTATGAGCTGCGCATGATGGAGGAGCTGCTCGGCAGCCGGGTGGTCCGCCGGGAGGTGCCGGGCGGGCGCGGCGGCCCGGCGCGGATCGACTATGAGGTAGCGACTCTCGGAGTTCGTGAATAAACTGGCGCTCGCCCCGGTCTGACGAACCGAACCTCCGTGTTGCCATGAAAAAACCGATCCTTCTCCTGCTCGCTGGCTCCTGCCTGATCGCCGGCTGCGACCGCATTTCCCAAACCAGCGACCGGGGCGGGGACGATGCCGCCATCGCGGCGCTCGATGAAGCCCGCGAGGCCGCCCGCCTGGAGCGCGAGGCCCTCGAAGCCGAGCGCCAGCGGCTCGAAGCCGAACGGATCGCGCTGGAGGACATGAACGCGGTCGACAACGAGGACCTCGGCGAGATCGATCCGGTCGATTCCGTGCCGGTGGCGGTCACCGTGGATGACGACGCCCCCGACGCCGAGCGGGCGATGCTCGAGGCTTGGGAAAACGAACTGACCGAGCGGGAAAAGGAACTCGCCGGCCGCGAGGCGCTGGAGGACGAGATCGAGCCGCTGCCCGAAAGCTACCAGGAACCGGTGGCCGATTACGGACTGTTCTACAACTCGCTGGATGACCAGGGCGAGTGGTTCGATACGCCGGACTACGGATACATTTTCCAGCCGACCGTGGTCGTGCAGGACCGCAGTTGGCGCCCCTACACGCATGGCCGGTGGGTGTGCAGCGACCGCGGCTGGATGTGGATATCCGAGGAGCCCTTCGGCTGGGCGACCTATCACTACGGCCGCTGGGTCCTGCTGGCAGGCCGCGGTTGGTGCTGGGTGCCCGGCGGGGAATGGGCTCCGGCCTGGGTGGCCTGGCGCCATGGCGGCGGCCACGTGGGTTGGGCCCCGCTGCCGCCGGAAACGCTCGGCGTTTCAGGCCACGGCTGGGGCGTCAGCGTGGAGGCCGATTTCGGCATCGGCGAATCGTGGTTCACCTTCGTCGAGGAGCGCTACATCGCCGCGCCCATCTGGCGCCATTGCGTGCCGTTCAACCGGTATCGCGGTTTCTGGGGTCAGGCACGGCCGTGCACCAATTTCTACTACGCCCACGGCCGCCCCATGGCCTGCGGCCCGGCCTACGCCGCGCTGCGCAAGCACGTCCACGGACCCTGGCCCGTGCGGCGGATCGAGATCGATCCGATCGGTGGCATCCGCCATCCCGGCATGCGCCTGCCGCACCAGCGCGATCGCGACATCCGCGTCTTCGCCCCGTCCTTGAATGCCGCGTGGAACCCCGCGATCCGCCCGCCGAAGGTGGCGAAAAGGCTGCAGGACCTCCGCGTCGAGCGCGCCCCGGGCGGGGTCAATCGCGAATGGATGAAGCGCTTCGAGGACCAGCGCCGCCAGCGCGAGCAGGCCCAGAAGCAGTGGGCCGGAAAATTCGACCAGCCCCGCCAGCAGCAGCTCCGCCAGAATCGCCTGGCCGCGGTCAACGGGCGCAACCAACAGATCAAGAAGCGCCTGGAGCACTGGAAGCCCACGCCCGCCGGAGTCCCCGGGAATCGCCCGCGTCCCGATCAAGGACGCCCTCAAGTCGATCGCGGACCCCGCCCGACCATGCCGGGAAACGGTTCCGCGGCCGATCGCCTTCGCGCCGCCCAGCAGGCTCAGGCCGAAAAGCTGAAAGCCCAGCAGGAGCTTCAGCGTGAAAAAAGGCAGCAAGCCGCCACGGACCAGGCCGCCGCCCGCCAGGCCCGGGCCGACCAGCTGAAGCAGCAGCAGGAACGCCTGCGGGAAAAGATGCAGCAGGCCGGCAAGGGCACGTCTTCTCCCCGCCAGCCGAGCGGCAATGGCGCCCTCCGTCAGAAGCAGGAGGCTGCCCAGGAAGCCATGCAACAGCGCCAACGCGCGCAGGAACAGCAGCGCCAGACGGCTCAGGAAAAGCTCCGCCAACAGCAGGAAGCCGCCCGCCGTACGGCGGACGAACGCAGCGCCCGCCGGGAGCAGCAGAAGCAGGAGGCGCAGGAAAAGGCGCGCCAGCAGCAGGCGCAGGCTCGTCAGGCCGCCCAGCAACGGGCTGCCCAGCAGGAGCAGCAGCGCCAGCAGGCGCAGGAAAAGATGCGCCAACAGCGGGAGGAGGCCCGCCGCGCTGCCCAGCAACGCGCCGAACAGCAGGAGCGGCAGCGCCAGCAAGCCCAGGAAAAGATGCGCCAGCAACAGGAGGAACGGCAACGCCAGCAAGCCCGCGAACAAGCCCGCCAGCAGCAGGAGGAGGCCCGGCGTGCCGCCCAGGAACGCGCCCGTCAGCAGCAGGAGCAGGCGCGCCAGGCGGCCGAGGAACGCGCCCGCCAGCAGCAGGAACGGCAGCGCCAGAATCAGGAACGCCTGCGCGAGCAGCAGGAACGCGCCCGCCAGCAACAGGACCAGGCCCGGCAAGCCGCCCAGGAGCGCGCTCGCCAGCAGCAGGAGCGACTGCGCCAGATCCAGGAAGAGCGCCAGCAGCGCCGCGGCCGGTGAGGGCTTGAGTCAGGCCGCCGGGCACCCATGCTCGGCGGCGTGAAACCTCAAGTCGGTGATCCCGCCCCCGAGTTCGCGGGCCAGCTTGCGTTGCCCGATGGCACCGCGCGGCCGGTCGATCTGAAAGATTTCCGCGGCCGCCGGCTGGCGCTGGTCTTTTACCCGCGGGATGCCACGCCCGGCTGCACCACCCAGGCCTGCGCCCTGCGCGATGGTTGGAGCGAGCTTGAGGGCAAGGTCGACGTCATCGGCGTCAGCATCGATCCGTTGAAGAGCCACCACCGTTTCATCGAAAAGCACTCGCTGCCCTACCCGCTGCTCGTCGATGAGGAAAGGAAGCTCGTCCAGGCCTTCGGCGTGTGGGTCGAGAAGTCGATGTACGGCCGCACCTCGATGGGCACCGAGCGCACCACGTTTCTCATCGGGACCGATGGCAGAATCGAGGCGGTGCTCGAGAAGGTGAAGCCGAAGGAGCACCTCCAACAACTGCTCGCGGCGCTCGCTTAGCCCTGCGGAAAATCGAAACGCGTCAGGAGGTCGTCGATCACCCGGCGCGAGGTGGTCATCGCGGGGTGGATCGCCACCGGCACCTCGACATTGACCGCGCGATCCCACACCGAGCTGGTCGAGGGCACGATGATCAGGTCCATCGGGGTCCGGTAGGACAGCAGCGGCATGTCGCCCAGCCGGTGCTGGCCGGCCTCGAGTTCATTGAGAAACACGCTGCCCGGCCGCATTTCCGCGGCCCCCTTGCCGTAGTGGAAAAACGCGGCGCGGGTTCCGTGGTGCGGAGTGGCAAGGGTCACCAAGGCCTGGCAGCGGGCTGCGCCGCCGAGATCCTGCAGGTAGGTGCGGGCGATCAGACCACCCATGCTGAAGGCGATCACCGCAAAGCGCGATTTCGGCGGCAGCCGGAGGTCGATCGCGTCCTTCAGCTGCTGCGCCATCGGCTCGAGGCCCTCGCGCCCATCAGCCGGCGACAGGCTGGGGGCGATGCATTCGACGCCCCGCTCTTCCAGCGTGCGCCGCAGGCGGCCGAAACACGTTGCCTCGTTCTGCCAGATGCCGTGGACGAAGACGACTCGGTCGACCTTCAGCGTGGTCCACCCGGCGGGCTGCGGCTCGGCGAGGGCCAGGCCACCGAGCACGAGGAAAAGGAGGACTCGGGACATGCGCACTAACCGGGGGGCCAGGTCATCGCGCGACCGGCGAGAACGTGAATGTGGAGGTGCGGCACGGCCTCGCCACCGTCCGGGCCGTTGTTGATCACGAGGCGAAAGCCCTTTTCGGCGAAGCCGCCCGACCGCGCGAGCTCGCCCGCCACCAGCAGCATGTGCCCGAGCACCGCTTGATCTTCGGCGCTCGCTTCCGCCACTCGCGGGATGAGCTTTTTCGGCACGATCAGGAGGTGGGTGGGTGCTTTCGGGTCGATGTCCTTGAAGGCCAGGCAATGCTCGTCCTCGTGGACGATGGTCGCCGGGATCTCGCGGTCGCGGATTTTCTCAAACAGCGTTTTTTCCGCCATGGCGGGAGACTGGCACGGAGGTCCGGCCGGCGCAAGGATGCGGGTTCAGTCGAGGCAGCCGTCCTCGGCGCGGAAGGCGATGCGGTTGATGCCGTCGCGCGTGCGATCGTGAAGGTGGAGAAAAGATCGCACCTCGGACAGGAACTGGTCGCAGCGGTCGTTCCAGTCGTCGGCATGGCACAAGTGCAGCGCCGATTCGCGGAGCCGCACGAAGCGGACTTCTTCGGCGCCGGCCTGTCGCAGGTCGTCGATTTCGTCCCGCAGCAGCTGGAAAAACGCGAGTTCGAAGCCATCGCCGGCCTCGTGGGCCAGGGTTTCGAGGCACAGGGTGACGGGCGGCGCAAGCGGCTCAAGGTGCTCGGCCAGCGGGCGGCAGCCGATGGTTTCCAGCAGGCGGCGCAAACGGTCGAACAGCTCCTGGAGGGGGAGGAGCTGCAGGGAACAGCGGGTTTCGAGGTAATACTCGATGCCTTGCTGGATCTCGTCGAGGCAGGGGAAGTCCTCGCGATCCGCGGCGCGGGCGGCGCGGCGGAGGGCGTCACCCAGCCAGCCGGTATCGTAGTCGTGGACCTGATAGCGGCCGACTTGGATCACGGGGCGGTTGCCGATGAGGGCGATCACGCGGGGGATTCGGGAGTCGAGGTGGGGCGGGGGAGAGGTGGCGCGGGGTGGGGTGGTTCAGCGGTGGCTAGAAAAGCTTTCTTTGCATCGGATCGCGCAGCGCGCGGCGCTCGAGGGCCTGGATTTCGCGGATGAACTCGCCGACGTCCTCGAACTGCCGATAGACCGAAACGTAGCGCACGTAGGCCACCGGATCGATCTGGTGCAGCTTGTCCATCACCTTGGCGCCGATGTTCGACGAGGGCACCTCGGAGACGTGGTCGCGATGAAGTTCGGTCAGGATCTCCTCCACGGCGCGGTCGATGCGTTCCATGGAGACCGGTCGTTTCTCGCAGGCCTTGATCAGGCCGCTGCGGATCTTTTCGCGGTTGATCGCCTCCTTCGTGCCGTCGCGCTTCGTCACCCGAAGCTCGGTCCGCTCGATCGTTTCGTAGGTCGTGTAGCGGTAGCCGCAGGCCAGACACTCGCGGCGACGGCGGATCGCCGTCCCTTCCTTCGTGTTCCGGGAGTCGAGCACCTTGTCCTTTTGGGATCCGCATTGCACACAACGCATGGTTTCAGCCGAGCGATGGCGGAGACCCTATCGCAAGATACGGTATCGCGTGAAGAAAAATGCTAGCTTATTTAGTGGTTGATCGCGGATGTTGTAGCTCCCCGAAGGGGCTTTTTTCAAAAATGGGGGTCGCTCCTCGCAGGGCACCTTCTCCCGTCAAAAACTTCGTTTCCGCGCATGGAAAAGGGCCGGCGACTTGCGTCACCGGCCCGGGTTTTTGAGCTTGGGGAGGCGTGGGCCTCAGGCCGAAACGAACTGCTCCTTGAGCATCGCGATGCCGTAGTCACGGTTGAGACGCGCGATGTGGTCGACGCTGATCTCCTTCGGGCAGGCGGCTTCGCATTCGTATTGGTTGGTGCAGCCGCCGAATCCTTCCTCATCCATCTGGCGGACCATGGCGAGCGCACGGCGCTCGCGTTCGGGCTGGCCCTGGGGCAGGTGACCGAGGTGCGAGACCTTGGCGGCGGTGAAAAGCATTGCGGAAGCATTCTTGCAGGCGGCCACGCAGGCACCGCAGCCGATGCAGGCGGCGGCCGAGAAGGCGGCATCGGCATCGGGCTTGGGGATCGGCACCGCGTGGGCGTCGGGCGCCGCGCCGGTGCGGACGGAGACGAAACCGCCGGCCTGCTGGATGCGGTCGAGCGCGTTGCGGTCGGTGACGAGGTCCTTCACCACCGGGAAAGCGCGGGAGCGGAAGGGCTCGATCCAGATGGTGTCGCCGCTGCGGAATTTCCGCATGTGGAGCTGGCAGGTGGTGATGCCGCGGTCCTTGCCGTGCGGGATGCCGTTGATGGTCAGCGAGCACATGCCGCAGATGCCCTCGCGGCAGTCGTGGTCGAAGTGGATCGGCTCCTCGTTGGTCTCAATGAGGCGCTCGTTGACGATGTCGAGCATTTCAAGGAACGAGGCCTCTTCGGGAATGTCCTTGGCTTCGTAGGTTTCGATTTTGCCGGGGGCGTTCGGCCCGGCCTGACGCCATACCTTGAGGGTGAGTTGAAGCTTCGCCATGGTCAAAAGGATCGCTGGGGCCAATCTAGGGGGCGGGCACGGCACCGCCAGCCAAAATCAGGACTGTAGGGCGCATGGTTTGCGTTTTGGTGCGCATATAGGACATGCTGAGTTCCGGGCGGAAGATCGCGCGCAGTTTCGCGCAATCGCGGTTTGCCAATCCCGGCTGCGGGCGGTACGGGACGGGCATGTCGATGCTAGCCGATGACTCCGCCGTAATGACCAAGGTCCGCGAACTCTGCGCGGCGATTGCCGAGGACGACCGTTTTCAATCGCTCCAGGGCGACGTGGAAAAGTTCATGGACGACGAGCAGGCGACGCTGATGTATCGCGGCGTTCACGAGCGTGGCAGCGAACTTCACCAGAAACAGCACGCCGGTGTGGAATTGAGCGACTCCGAGATCCGCGAGTTCGAGTCGGCGCGCGACCAGCTCATGGCCAACCCGGTGGCCCGTGGTTTCATGGATGCCCAAGGCGAGCTGGAAACGCTCCAGCGCTCGGTGATGAAGTACGTGAACATGACCATGGAGCTGGGTCATGTGCCCTCGACCGAGGAGATCGCCGCCGCGGAAGGTGGCGGCTGCTGCGGTGGCGGAGGCGGCGGCTGCGGATGCAGCCACTGAGCGAACTTGGGGCGGTCCCTTGCTTCTCGGAGCCATGGGTGCCCGTCCTTTCCTGCGCAGGAAGATTCCGACGGCCTCCTTGGGCGAATGGCGAAGCTCATGATGGGGGTCTCCGTCGTGCCTCGATCCGGGCGCGGGTCATGCGTTCGCGGAGGCCGCCTTCTTTGAGAAAGTCGAGCTCGAGGCGGCGGATGAGGCGGTCGAGGAGGTAGTTGGCTTGGTGGATGAGGCAGACGAGGATGTTGGCGATGACGGGGGCCTCGCGGGTTTCGAAATAGGTCCGGTAGGTCTCATAGGACTCATTTTCCTGGCGACCGAGTTTTCTCACGAAGAGGGCTTCCTTGGAGTTCTTGTCCCAGAGGGGGTGGTTGCCGCTTCGAAGGAAGTCGCGGTAGTCCTCCAAGAGTTCTTCGAGGCTGGCGCGCGCGACGTTCATGAGCTTGATCTCGGTTTCCTTGGAAGTGCCGGAGGCTTGGCTGCCTTCGAGGATGTTCTGTTTCCCGGAACGTGCGGCCTGGACCATCTGGTCATGGGTGCGGGAGCGACGGTTGATGAAGCGGTCGCAGAAGACGACGGTGGCATCGTAGACGACGCGGGATTTGTGAAAGCACTTGAGTTGCTCGTAGCCGCCGTGAGGGGGAATGAAGCCTTCTTCCATGGGAGCATGGCTGTTCGGGATGGAAGGAAAAGGCAAGAAAAGAGTGGGCAAATGAACAGGTGAGCGGGCTGCCGGGGAATAGGTCCTATGAGTCCGATAGGACCTATGGGGGAAGAGCCCCCCTCGCTGGGCTGAAGAGCCGCTCAGGTGAAAGAGAGCGCGTCCATGTCAAAGACGACCGTCACATCCTCCGGGAGGGTGGTCTTTGCCAGGACCTGCTGGACATGCCTCGTGAGCGCCCGCGCTTTGGGCCCGCGGAGCATGAGCTGGAAGCGGAACTGGCCGTGGGCTTTCACCAACGGACTCGGCAAGGGTTCGCCGAGCTCGATGCCTTGGGGAAGGTCCTCCTTCAGGCGGCGGTGCAGCGTTTGCAGGGTGAACTCGGCGCGGCGTTCGTGGGTGGAGCGGCTGGTGAGGACGGCACAGCGGGTGAAGGGCGGAAACCCGAACTGACGCCGCATTTCAAGCTCCTGCTCGGCAAAGCCGTCGAAGTCGTGGTGGCGCGCGAACTGAATGCTCGGGCTGTGCGGCGTGAAGGTCTGGACGATGACCTCGCCCTCGAGCGAGCCGCGGCCGGCGCGGCCGGCGACCTGGGTGAGCAGTTGGAAGACGCGCTCGCCGGCGCGGAAGTCGGGGACGTGGAGGCCGATGTCGGCATTGAGGATGCCGACCAGGGTGACGTTGGGGAAATGCAGGCCTTTGGCGATCATCTGGGTGCCGATGAGGACGTCGATCTTGCGCGCGCGGAAGGCGTTGAGAAGGTCGCGCAGGGCGTTCTTTTTCCGCAGGGCGTCGGCATCGATGCGGGCGATGCGGGCCGCGGGGAAAACCTTTCGAAAAACGTCCTCCACCTTCTGCGTTCCGAAGCCCTGGAGAACGATCGCGGGGTCCTTGCACTCGGGACATTTCCGCGGGACGACGGCCTGGTGTCCGCAGATGTGGCAGATAAGTCGGTCGTCGGTGCGATGATAAGTGAGCGCGAGCGCGCAGTGCGGGCAGGTGCAGACGTGGCCGCAAGCGGGGCACTGGAGCGAGCGGGCGAAGCCGCGGCGGTTGAGGAAAAGAATGGTCTGCTCGTTCTTTTCGAGGCGGTCGGTGATGGCGTTGCGGAGCCGGTCGGAGAGGAAGGTGTCCTTGGATTTCTGCTTCTTCGACTCAAGGCGCATGTCGATGACGCGGATGAGCGGGAGGCTCTGGCCATCGGCGCGATGGGTGAGGCGGAGGAGTTGGTATTTTCCGTCGAGCGCGTTTTGCCATGACTCGAGCGACGGCGTGGCGGTGCCGAGGACGACGGTGGCGCCTTCGAGGTGGCCGCGAAGCACGGCGACGTCGCGGCCGTGGTAGCGGGGGATCTGGTCCTGCTTGTAGGAGTTCTCGTGTTCCTCATCGACGAGGATGAGTCCGAGGTCGGGCAGCGGGGCGAAGACGGCGGAGCGGGCGCCGATGACGATGCGGGCCTTGCCTTTGCGGATGCGATGCCATTCGTCGAAGCGCTCGCCTTGGGAGAGATTGGAGTGGAGGACGGCGACCTGGTCCTGGATGTCGGCGAAGCGGGCGCGGAAACGGCGGACGGTTTGGGGGGTGAGGGAGATTTCGGGAACGAGGACGAGGACGGTTTTTCCGGCTTCGAGGGTGTGGCGGGCGGCTTGGAGGTAGACTTCGGTCTTGCCGGAGCCGGTGACGCCGTGGAGGAGGATCGGCTTCGCCGGAGTGCCGAGTGTCGAGTGATCAGTGATCCGTGGGTGAGTGCGGCCTTCGGCCGGGGAGGGGGGTGAAGGAGTTGAAAACTCCTTCACCATAATGGCGGCAAGGGCTTGTTGTTGCTCGGAGGAAAGGGGAAGGTCTGTGGTGGGGAGGAGTTCGTCGATGCCGTCGGCTTCGGGATCGCGGCGGACTTGTTGGTCGAGGAGCTGGACGAGACCCTTCTTTTCGAGGGCTTTGACGCTGGCGTTGGCGGTGGCGCCGAGGTCGGCGAGGGGGATGGTGTTTCCCTCGGCGTGAGCAAGAAGGCTGAGGATGGCGTGCTGCTTGGGAGCGCGCTTGGCGAGCTGGTTCAGCTCTTCAGCGGAGGGCGGCTGGGGGAGGTGGACGGCCTTGCGGGTCTTGGCGGACTTGTCCTCGGTGCGGACGGCTTCGGGGACGAGGACGCGGATGACGCTCTCGATACTAGCTCCGTAGTAGTTGACGATCCAGTGGGCGAGCTCGAGGAGCTTGGGCGTGACGAGCGGCTCCGGATCGGTGAGGGAGTGGAGCGGGCGGAGGGCGAAGCCGAGGTCGGCGGGGTCGCTGGAGGAAACGGCCAGGACGGTGCCGGTGGAGGTTCGGTTGCGGAGGGGGACGCGGACGCGGCAGCCAGGCTGGACGGGGAGGCCCTCGGGGATGGCGTAGTCGAAGACGAGCTCGGAGGGGCCGTCGATGAGGACTCGGGCGGCGGGCACGGTGCGAGGCTGCTCCGCGAGTAGCGAGTGGAAAGGAAAAAAGTGGCGGGTCCGGTCAGCGGACCGCGGCCGGGGGATTCAGGTGCCCGCGATGAGGTTGCGAAGACGCTGGTGGCAGCCGGTGGGGACTGA
Source organism: Haloferula sargassicola (assembly GCF_040362925.1). Lineage (NCBI taxonomy): Bacteria > Pseudomonadati > Verrucomicrobiota > Verrucomicrobiia > Verrucomicrobiales > Verrucomicrobiaceae > Haloferula > Haloferula sargassicola. The sequence continues at coordinate 149,508 of NZ_BAABRI010000004.1, read as the reverse complement.
GGCGGAGAATTTCACGCGACCTGTGCCGTCGACGGCGATGGTGCCGCGGGCGACGCCGAATTCGGCCAGGACACCATCGACCTGGTGGAGGGTCCGGCTTTTCACCAGACCCTTGGCGAGGCGGCAACGGCCGTCGCGGATGGCGATGACCGTGGGATTCAGGAGTTTCGAAAGCCAGAGCACGGGCCTGAAAGCCTCAGAGGTGTTTGCTGATCTTCTTGATCGCGGCCTCGACGGTGAGGCCGTGTTTTTCGCGCAGGATGTCGTTTTTCCCGTGCTCGATCCATTCATCCGGCCAGCCGATGCGCTCGACTGGCGTGGTGATGCCGACGCCGTGGAGATGTTCGATGACGCCGGTGCCGAAGCCGTTCATGAGGACGTGGTCCTCGAAGGTGCAGACGACTCTGGCGTTGCGGGCGACCTTTTCGAGGAGCTCGGTATCGAGAGGCTTGATGAAGCGGGGATTGACGAGGGAAACGGAAAGTCCGCGCTGCTCGAGGCGGGCCTTGGTTTCCCCGGCCATGCCGAAGAGGGTGCCGAGGCCGATGAGGGCGACGTCGGTGCCCTCGGAGACGAGCTCGCCCTTGCCCAGCTCGATGGGCGGGCAGGGGGCGTCGAGGGGAGTGCCGGCGATGGGGCCGCGGGGGTAGCGGATGGCGGTCGGGCCGTCGTCGTAGGCCGCCATCCATTTCAGCATGGCGACGAACTCGGCCTCGTCCTTCGGCTGCATGTGGATGAGGCCGGGGACGACCCGGAGGTAGCCGATGTCGAAGAGCCCATGATGGGTCGGGCCGTCATCGCCGGAGAGGCCGCCGCGGTCCATGCACAAGCGGACGGGGAGATTCTGCAGCGCGATGTCGTGCAGGATCATGTCGTAGGCCCGCTGCATGAAGGTCGAGTAGATCGCGAGGAAAGGCCGGATGCCTTTGGTGGCGAGGCCGCTGGCGAAGAGGGCCGCGTGCTCCTCGGCGATGCCGACATCGTAGTAGCGCTCGGGGATCTCGTCCTTGAAGATTTCCAGCTTGGTGCCGCCGGGCATGGCCCCGGTGATGGCGACGATCTTCGGGTCGTCCTTGGCGAGGTCGGTGACGGTGCGGCCGAAAATCTCGGAGGCGGTGGGGGTGGACGAGGCTCCGGTGGAGCCGTCCTCGATCTTGTAGGTGCCGAGGCCGTGGAACTTGCCGGGGTTGTCGATGGCCGGCTGGTAGCCGCGGCCCTTCTCGGTGATGACGTGAAGGACGACGGGCTCGTTGAGGTTCTTCAGGTAATCGAAGGTCTTGACCAGCAGGTGGACGTTGTGACCGTCGATGGGACCGAAATAGCGGATCCCGAACTTTTCGAACAGGACGTTGGGAAAAAGGAGGTTCTTGGCGCCTTGTTCGACCTTGTGGGCGAGGTTGCGGGTCGCCTTGCCGGCCAGTCTTTCCACGAAATCGGCGGCGGCATTGCGAACCGAGGAGTAGGTCGAGTGGGTCTGGAGGGCGTTGAAATAGCGGGCGATGGCGCCGACGTTCTTGTCGATCGACCACTCGTTGTCGTTGAGGACGACGATGAACTTCTTGGTGGTCTCGGCGATGTTGTTGAGTGCCTCGAGCGTGGGGCCGCAGGTGAAGGCGGCATCACCGGCGAGGGCGACCACGTGGCTGTCCTCCTTGAGCTGGTCGCGGCCGGCGGCCATGCCGAGGGCGGCCGAAAGGGCGGTGCCGGCGTGACCGGCGCCATAGCAGTCGTGCTCGGACTCGCTCCGCAGCAGGAAACCATTGAGGCCCTGATAGGTGCGGATCGTGTGGATCTTGTCCGCGCGGCCGGTGAGCATTTTGTGGACGTAGCCCTGGTGGGCCACATCAAACACGAAGTGGTCCTTCGGTGTGGAAAACACGCGGTGGAGGGCGATGGTCAACTCGACCACGCCGAGATTCGGGCCGAGGTGGCCGCCGGTGCGGGAGAGATTGGTGATGAGCGAGTCGCGGATTTCCTGCGCCAGCCGCGTCAGGTCCGCTTCCGGGAGAGCCTTGAGGTCCTCCGGCGAGTGCAGGTTGGCCAGCAAAGGACCGGGGTGGGGAGGCTCAGAAGAGGCGGATGTCGTCATCGGGATCGTCGTCGGACGCATCGGTGCTTGCTTCTTCGTCCGGGGTCAAGGGGTTTGCAGTGGAGGTGCTGATCGTCAGCAATCGCTCTCGGGCGCTGGTGAGCACGGCTTGGCAGCGCTCGAGCAGCTTCACACCTTTCTCGTATCGGGAAACCAGATCCTCAAGGGGAAGTTGATCTTCCTCCATCGACTGGACGATGGTCTCCAGCTCCTCAAGCGCCTCCTCGAACGAAGGCGGCGCGGGAACGGTGGCGTCGGCTTTTTTCCGGGCAGCCATCAGTTTCCGGCATCAAGATTGCGGATCTTCTTCTCCGAGTAATACATCAGCTCCTGGGGAATCAGCGAATATCGGTAGGGGAAGCGGTTGTAGAGCGGCTGCGTGACGGGGGCCTTGTCGTAGAGTGATTGGCCGGCATGTTTGGGGGTCGGCCCGGTGATCTTCGCGAACGACCCGTCAAGGATGAGGGCGGCGAAATCCTCGTTGTTGGAAATGACGTTCGAAACCGAGCCGTCGTTGCGCGAGGAGGGGGAGATGAGGATGCCGGCGAAGCGGTTTCCCTGATCGATCGCCTTCGTCTCAAGCGTGTCGAAATCCTCGATCGTCTTGGGCAGCCACAGGGAGGTGACGTCCGCATACCATGCCGTGGCCCACGGTTGGTCGGAAACCACGATCTCGGCGGAGTCGGGGCGCTTGTCGACCCAGTCGGAAAGCCCCTTGTTCAGGAGCAGCGGATAGTAGGGGGGCCACTGGGGGATGCCACCTTTGTCGACGAAGAGCAGGTAGGTTCTGACTTCCCGCGGCAGGGAAAGGAGCAGCGGTGCCGCGGAGAGGATGACGATCGCGTAGTAGTGGGCATCGCGCAGGAAAGGCACGGTGGTGGCGACGTTGAGGCGGCTCCACAGGATGGACAGGAAAGCGAGCCCGTACGCCGCCATGACAGGAGCAAAGAGGAGGTGGATCTGGTTCGGGTGCAGATCCTCGAAGCTGTCGATGCCGAAGATCGCCATGCCGATCGCGGCAAACAGCCACATCAGCGCGACCATCCAGCGGAACTTGGCGATCGAGGTCCGCTTGAAGGGATGGAGCAGCGCCACGAAGAACACGGGTGCCGCCAGGATCCCGCCGAGGAAGGGCACCAGGTTGCTGGCCTGGACCAGCGTCGTGGCGAAAATCTTCAGCAGCAGGCCGTTCATCACCAGCGGGGTGGAACTCAGGTCGAGGGTCCGCATGACGGCCGACTCGGAACCGGCGGAGAGCCCGTTGTAGAAAACGAAGCGGGCGACGCCGAAGGGCTGGCCGGTGATGTTGGCCATGCGGGCGAGCGGAACGGCGACGAAAACGAGGAGCACCACCAGGGAAGACAGCGCCACGATCCCGCGGGGCCGGAAGGCGATGGCGGCGTAGATCAGAAAACCGAAGAACACCCAGGCGGTGAGCCAGTGGGTGAGAACCATCAGCGAGAAGAAGACCGCCGCGAGCAGGGGTTGGAGGTAGGAGCCTTTGCCCTCTTCCTGCTCCTCGATCGCCCGGTAGGCAAAGTAAAGGCCGCAGCTGAAGAGCAGCAGCAGTAGCATCTGCGGCATCCCGCTCTGGGAAAAGCGCCAGTACATGTCGCAGAACAGCATCAGCACCGCGGTGAAGCCGGCGATCTTGGCATCAAAGATCCGGCTCACCAGCAGATAGGTCACGCCGATGGCCATGAGGAAGAACAGGGTCGAGACCAAGGCCACCACCCGGTCGAGTTCGTAGATCAGTTCCTTGGGAGGCATGGTCCACTTGTCCGGCTGGTCGGCCCCCACGAGCTTGAAGACGGCACCCAGCACCAGGGGGTTCAGCGGCGACTGATAGGTGTCGCGCAGCCCGACCATCGGCACGGGCGAGTTGCTGTGGCTTTCCGCCAGGTGGAGCTCGAGCGGACGGATGACCTTGGTGGCGAAACCCTCGCCGCGGGCGATTTGGCGGCCCAGCTGGGCCTGATCCATGGCCTCCGCCGTGCCGAGTCCCCGGAAGGTGATGAAAAGATGGATCAGTGCGAGCCCGAACAGGCACAGGAAAAAGACGGCGCGACGGATCAAGGTCGCAGCGTCGAAAGTCGAAGAAGGATCGCTCATGGGGAAAAATCGAATCGGGGAATCGGCCTCATTCGTCGAGTTCTTTCAACTTCCGCTGAAGAGTCCGACGGCTGATGCCGAGAAGTTCGGCGGCCCGGGTGCGATTGCCATCGGCCTCGGCCAGTGCCGCCCGGATCGTCTCAACTTCGAGCGCATGCAAGTTGAATTCCCGTGGAGCGGCAAGGGGGATTTTGTTTTCCGGCGCGGCGGTCGCGGGCGGCGGCGCGGCGGGTGCAAGAACGCCGGCGGGCAGATGCCGGAGATCGATCACCGGATCGTTCGACATCACCACGCCGTGCTCGATGGCGGTGCGCAGTTCGCGCACGTTGCCGGGCCAACGGTGGTGCCTCAGGGCCTGCATGGCGGCGTCCGACAAGGGCTTGACCGGCCTGCCGTTGTCCTCCGCGAATTCCTTCAGAAACTTCCCGGCCAGCAGCACCACGTCCTCGGCCCGCGTGCGCAGGGGCGGCATCTCGATCCGCACCACGTTGAGGCGGAAATACAGGTCCTCGCGGAAGTCGCCGGCCTCGACCAGCGAGGCGAGGTTCTTGTTGGTGGCGGCGATCACGCGGACATCGATCTTGACGGGGGCGTTCGAGCCGACGCGCTCGATGGTCCGCTCGGACAGCGCGCGCAGCAGCTTGACCTGGGTGGCGGCGTCGATTTCCCCGATTTCATCGAGGAAAAGCGTGCCGCCATCGGCCTGCTCGAAGCGTCCGATCCGCCGCTGCGCCGCGCCGGTGAAGGCTCCCTTTTCGTGGCCGAAAAGCTCGGACTCGAGCAGCTGCGGAGAGAGGGCGGCGCAGTGAACGATCACCAGCTTGTCGGCCGGACGGCCGGAAAGGGCGTGGAGGGCGTGGGCGACGACCTCCTTGCCGGTGCCGCTTTCGCCCTCGATGAGCACGGTGGCGCGGGTGGAGGCGACCTGCTTCACCGTTTCCGCCACGCGGCGGATGGCGGAGGAGTTGCCGACCAGGCGGCCGAGGCCGGCGGGATCGGGGACTTGCTGGCGGAGCTGCTGATTCTCGACCTCGAGCTTCTGGCTGCGCAGAGCCCGCTTGAGGAGCATTTCGACCTCGTCGAGATTGAGCGGCTTGGTGACGAAGTGCCAGGCGCCGCGGCGCATCGCCTCGACGGCGGTATCGACCGAGCCGTAGGCGGTCATCATGATCGCGGTCGGCGGCTTGGGCAGGGCGAGGGCGTCGTCCAGGATCTCCATCCCGGAATCGCCGCCGAGGCGGAGGTCGGTAAGCAGCAGGTCGGGGGTGTCCGCCTTGAGGATGGCGCGGGCCTCTTCGCGGTTGGAGGCGAGGAATACGTCGAAGTCATCCTCCAAAGCCGCGCGGAGGCCGTCGCGGGTGGCTTTTTCGTCATCGACGATGAGCAAGGTCGGAGTCATGGGGTGAGGCGGAATGCTGGGGAATAGGTGGTGTAGGTCCTATGGGCCTATCTCAGTCGATGTCGATCACCCCGGGATGATCTTCCAACAGGCGGACCGGTCTCTGGCCTCTGGGAAGGTGGAGGGTGATGGTGGTGCCTTGATCGGGCTCGGACTCGATCTCGATCTCGCCGCCGTGGCTGCGCACGACGCGGCGGACGATCAGCAGGCCGAGGCCGGTGCCGGATTGCTTGGTGGTTTTGTAGGGCTCGAAGAGCGAGCCCATTTGCTCGGGCGAGATGCCGCTGCCGTTGTCGGAGAGGGAAATACGGGACTCGTAGTCGTTGGCGAAGGTGGCGATGCGGATCCGGCCGTCGTTTCCACGGATGGCCTGGTAGGCATTGCGGAGGAGGTTGTAGAAAACTTGCTGGAATTGCGAGGGATCGACCTCGGCAGGTGGGAAATCGGGCGCGAGGTCGAGTTCCACGGCGATGTCCCGCGAGGCGAGTTCGGGCTCGAGCAGGCGCAGGGTCTCATGGAGCAGGGCGTGGAGATCGGTGCGCTCGCGGTTCGGAGTAGTGGGGCGGATCGCCTCGAGGAACTGTCGCAGGATCGTATCCAGCCGCTGGATTTCGCGGCGGGCGGTATCGAGGTGCTCCTCGAGCGGGTCGCGATCGCCGGGCGGGAGTTTTTTGATCCGGCGGGCGAGGAGCTGGAGGTGGATGTCCAGTGAGTTGAGCGGGTTGCCGATCTCGTGGGCGACGCCGGCGGCGAGCAGGGTCAGGGCGTTGAGGCGCTCGCTTTCCAGCGTGTCCTCGGCCTCGCGGCGGGTGGCGGTCTGGTCGCGGACCAGCATGACCCAGCCGAAGGTGCCGCTTTTTTTCGGCGTGGCGATCGGCGACAGGTAGAAATTCAAATAGCGGTTCTCGGGGTAGAACACTTCGAGGTCGCGCGAGACGGTTTTGCCCGGCTTGGCCAGGGCGGTGAAATCAAGGCCGGGCACGCGGCGCTGGAGCGGCTCGCCGAGGACCTCGTCATCCAGCCCGAAGAATTTCTGCGCGGCGCCGTTGATGAAGGTGATGAGTCCGTCCTCATCGAGCACGATGACGCCTTCGTGCAGGGCCTCGAACACCTGTTCGAGGAATCCTTTTTCCCGGATCAGGCGGGACAGCAACTGCTGCGCCTCGACGGGATCGATCCGGTCCAGGCGGGCGAGGAGTTTTTCGAGAAAGCCGGATTTCAACTCGAAGGTGGAGGTTTCAAGTTTTCAGTATCAAGTAGCTCCATGAGCGAGGTCCTCGTGGTGATGTGCACGTTCCCCGACGAGGCGACGGCGCGTCAGATTGGCGCGGCGCTGGTGGAAAAGCAAGTGGCGGCCTGCGTCAACGTGGTGCCGGGATTGCGGTCGATTTACCGCTGGGAAGGCAAAGTCTGCGACGAGGCGGAGGTGCTGGTTGTGATCAAGACCACCCCGGCCGCCTACCTGGCCCTGGAGGCAACGCTGATGGAGGCCCATCCCTATGATACGCCGGAAATCATCTCCCTGCCGGTGGTCCGCGGAGCCGAGGCCTATCTGCGGTGGGTGGCGGCGGAGTGCCGGTAATCGAGCCGCGTCCAGATCCCTCTCCGAGGACCCGGCTTCCGGAATCCTGCGGGCTTTCGGGCGGATCTTCCGGCTACCCCGTGATCGTGAAGCCCTTCACGCCCTCGAGCGGCTGGATGTTCTTCACGTGCATGCCCTTGATGTTGTGGGCCATGGGGCTCTCTTCGGCGATTTCCTGGATGAAATCCTCGACTTCCCCGCCTTCACCCATGACCTCGAGTTCGACGGTGCCCTCGGGAAGGTTGCGGACGGTGCCGACGACCTCGAAGCCCTTGGCGAGGTCCTTGCAGGTGTAGCGGAAGCCGACGCCTTGGACGCGGCCCTCGAAGATGACTCGGCGGGCGATCATGACGGGTGTGGGGTGAGTGGTTTCAGGGTGGCGAGAGATGTTCGAACCGTACCCGGGTGGCGGTGGGCCGGGTGACCCGCAGCCGGCGTCCGTCCGGGGCGGTGGTCAGGACGCCGAGTGTGGCATCCGAATCGGATTCGGCAAGAGCGCCCGCGAAGGCGAGTCCTGCCTCGGCGATGCGGTCCGCCGCTGCCGGGGTGGCCAGTTCGATGTCCCAGCATAGATCGAGCAGGGAGTCGCTGCGGGCCCGCAGTTGGTACCGGTCGCCCCGCCACGCGGCGGCGGGCACGGCCCCCTGCGGGTCCTCGGGATCCAGCGTCGCGAGCCAGAGCTCGAGGCCGAGGCGGCCCGCGCTTTCCTCGATGACCAAGGTGCCGGGGGCATCCGGCATTTCCGGGACGAGCGGGGAAAAATCCACTTCGCCGAAGACCGCGGCGGTGGTCTGGGGGGGCGAGTGAAGAGCCGTGAGGAGGCCGTTCTTTTCCATCAGGCGCTCGGCCCGCGGCAGGCCGACGCGTGACGGGAAGGTGGCGAGGCCGCGGATGTAGGCGGGCAGGCTGGCCAGCAGGTCGGTGGCATCGTTGTTGCGATTCTGGCTGCCGGTGAAGCCGAGGCCGAGCGCCTGGCGGGCGAGGAAGCGGTTCTCGATCGCCATGGCGGCTCCATGGTGGAGCGCTTCGCGGGCGCGGTCGGGCTCGTCGCCGGGATAGCCGGGCGGCGGCGGGAAATGCTGGTGGAGGAGGATGCGGACCAGCACGCGGAGCAGGGCGGACTGGTCCGGGATGCTGGAGGGCTGGAACTGGTCGGTCACCCAGCCCTCGCCGGTCTGGTCATCGAACCACGAGCGCGCTCCGAGGCTGCGGGTGGCCGCGAGCTGCGGCGCGAACAGGTCGTCCGGCGCGAGCAGCCCCATCCGACGCCAGGCCTGCTGGCGGTGATCGAGCGTGTTCGGCGGGAAACGGGACTCGATCGAGGCGATGACCCGCCCGCGCAGCTCTTCGAAAGCGATCTTGTGAACCACCGGCGAGCTGCGGAAATCGAGTCCGAGCGTGTCCTCGGCGAAGTGCTCCAGCTCCGGAGGCACCTCGACTTCGCCGCCGCCCTGTGCCAGCGAGCGCAGGCTTTCGTTTTCCGAGCGGAGCATCTCCAGCTCCGACTCCAGGTCACGGATGCGGGCCTCGTTGTCCTCCTGTGCACTCGCCGCGGCCGCGTTTTTCCACTGCAGGCCCTGCAGGATGCCGGCCGCGCCGATCGCGCCGCCGATGAGAAGTGCCAGCAGAACCGGGGGGCGCATGGAGGGAGGCGCGGGAAAAGGCCGGGATCAGTCCCTCGCTCGTCCGAGCGGCCGGGCGCTCGGATTGGCCGGCTCGGCGGCGTCCGAGGCGTCGCCTTCTTCCAGCTCGTTCAGATTAGGCAGCGCCTGGCTCTTGCCGAAGACCTGGTCGGCGGTCTTGCCCTTGATGAGCGTGATGCCGACCGGCACTTCTGCGGATCCATCCGGGCGGTATTTATAAATGAAGGCATGCACCGGCATCTCCTCCTTGGTGCCGGGGCGGAAGCGCTTCACCCGCGTGTCGTAAAGAAGTTCCTGGGCGAGCTTGCCATAGGTCGGGCCCGGCCGCTTCGAGTAGGCGAAGGCGGTCTTGTAGAGCTTGTTGCCGATGCCGTCGTAGATGTCGCACTTCAGCGGATTGCCGCGGCTGTCGAGGCGGTAGACGGTTTTGAGCGTCAGGTTTCCCCCGGCGGTGAAGGTCTTCTTGGTCAGCGTTTTCTCGTCCTGCCCGCGCTCAAAGACGGTCTTGGAGCCATCGTCGTTGCGCTTCACGCGGACGAAGGGGCCTTCAATCCCGATGCCCGGGAGTCCCTGCGCGGAAACGGTGGCCACCAGCAGGAGGCCGAGCAGGGCGGAGCAGAGGCGTCGGATCATGGGCGCGGAGATTAGTGCTTGGCCGCGCCCGGGGCAAGAGGGCATTCCGGGTGCGGATGTGGTGGAAATTCCGCGGCAAATGTCTCGATCTCACGCACCGCGCGGCGGTGATGGGGATCCTCAACGTGACGCCGGATTCGTTTTCCGATGGCGGCCTTCATGACGCCCCGGCCGCGGCCCTGCGCCGAGCGGAAGGCATGATCGACGAGGGCGTGAACATCATCGACATCGGCGGTGAGTCGACCCGGCCCGGCGCCGATCCGGTGGAGGTGGCGCGCGAAATGGAGCGGGTCCTGCCGGTCGTCGCGGGACTGCGCGAACGGTGGAGCGGGCTGATCTCGATCGACACCATGAAGCCCGAGGTCGCCCGCGCGGCGGTCGAGGCCGGCGCTGACATCGTCAACGATGTCAGCGGCCTGCGCGACCCGCGGATGGTCGAGGTCTGCCGCGATGCCGGCTGCGGCGTGGTGGTCATGCACATGCGCGGCGAACCGCGGACCATGCAGGCGGCGCCCGATTACGATGACGTGGTCGGCGAGGTCAGGAGTTTCCTCCAGGCGAGGCACGACGAGCTGACCGCGGCCGGGATCGCCGCCGAGGCCTTGGTTTACGACCCGGGCATCGGTTTCGGAAAAAAACTGGAGCACAACCTGGCGCTGCTGCGGGCGACCGGATCGCTGGCTCCGGCGGGGCGTCCGCTGCTGATCGGCTTGTCGCGGAAACGCTTCATCGGCTGGCTGCTCGAAACCGAAGCCATCGAGGACCGCGACTGGCCGACGGTGGCGCTGACCGCCTGGACCCGCGAGGAAGGCGCGATGATCCACCGCGTGCACGAGGTGCGGAAAAGCCGCGAGGCCCTGCGGATGGTGGAGGCGGTGATGGGGGATTTCAGATTGAAGATTTCAGATTGAAGATTTCGATCAGGCGGGCGACTTCGGCGAAGGTCGGGTTTTCCGCGAGGGGAGGGGTGTTCAAGGTGAGCAACGGAACCTGCTCGCGGGTGTGATCGGTGCCGGCGTGGTAGGGATCGTTGCCGTGGTCGGCGGTGATGAGCACGACATCCTCCGGGTCGATTTTTTCCAGAAACCCGCCCAGCCAGGCATCGAACTCGCGCAGGCAGCCGGCGTAGCCTTCCGGATCCCGGCGGTGGCCGTAGAGCGTGTCGAAGTCCACCAGATTGGCGAAAATCAGGCCCTCGACCTGGTCGGCCCACAGCCGGTCGATGGTCGCCATGCCGTCGGCATTCGACTTCGTCGGATGGCTGCTGGAGATGCCCGAGGCGGCGAAGATGTCGCTGATTTTGCCCACGCCGTGCACCTCGATGCCCGCGTTCTTCAGCTGGTTGAGCACGGTTGCCGGCGGCATCAACGAGTAGTCGTGGCGGTTCGAGGTGCGCTTGAAATCATCCCGCGTGGTGCCGACGAAAGGCCGGGAAATCACCCGCCCGATGCGGATGCCGCAGCGGTCGAGGATCGCGCGAGCGTCGCGGCAGAGTTGCTGGAGCCGGTCGTTGCCGAAAATCGCCGGGTCCTCGTGGGCGGCGAGCTGCAGGACGGAATCGGCGCTGGTGTAGAGAATGGGTTTTCCGGTGGCCACGTGCTCCTCGCCGAGGCGGGCGATGATTTCCGTGCCGGAAGCGGCCTCGTTGCCGAGAAACCCACAGTCGCCCGCGTTTTCCAGCTCTGCGACCAGATCGTCCGGAAAGCTCTCGAAGGTGGCGAACGGCTTCTCGATCACCGCGCCCATCAACTCCCAGTGGCCGGTGGTGGTGTCCTTTCCGGCGGAGATTTCCGTCAGGCGGGCGTGGTGGGAGTTTGGCAAAAGCGGGGTTTCCGGCAGGGAAAGCTGCGGATCCGCCTGGCGGAGGACCTCATAGAGCCCGATCGAGCCGAGATGGGGCAGCGCCAGACCGGGAATGCGCTCGAAAAGATGACCGAGGGTGTTGGCACCGGCATCGCCGAAGTCGGCGGCGTCCGGCGCATGGCCACAACCCACGGAATCCAGGACGATGCAAAGGACGCGCATGGACGGAACCATCGACCGACCGGGTGAAACATTCAATTTTCAAGAAATCGGGTCCTCGCGGCATCCTGCTTCCTCTCGCCGGGCCCGGCCGTCGCGCGAACGGGAGGTTTTTTCAAAAACCCCGATTTTGGCTTGCAATGGGGCTGTCATCGGGTATCCACCGCGCCCCGAATTATGGCTAAGAAAAGCTGGATTGCCCGCAACGAACGGAAAAAGCGCACCGTCGCGAAGTACGCCGACCTGCGTCACAAGCTGAAGGATGAGAAGGACTACATCGGTCTGACCATGCTTCCCCGTGATGCGAGCCCGACCCGCGTGGTGAACCGCTGCGCCTTCTCCGGCCGCCGCCGCGCCTTCCTCCGCCGCTTCCGCCTTTCCCGGATCAGCTTCCGCGAACTGGCTTCGCACGGGATGATTCCCGGCGTGACGAAGTCGAGCTGGTGATCGGTAGCCGCTTGCGCTACTCTTCGCGGGAGGCGGAAACAGCCCGTCCTCCCGCATTGTCATGCCGATCTACGAATACGTTTCCGAACATCCGGAAGATCCCGAGCGATCTTGCCGGATTTGTCGCAAAGGATTCGAACTGCGTCGCCCGGTCGATCGGGCGCCACTGGAGAAGTGCCTGGCATGCCGGAATCCGATCCGGAAGGTCATCTCCCGCGTCAATACGCCCAAGGTCGCCAAGCCGCTCTCGGTGAGCGATGCCAAGGCCGCCGGTTTCACGATCCTCGAGAAGCGGGATCAGGGCGTGTACGAGAAGCTGTGACCCGCGATGAACCTGCCCTCCCTTTCCGTTCTCGCGGCGACCGCGCACGAGGTGTCGACGACCTATCCGTCGCCCCTCGTCGCTTTGGTGTACATTGCCGGCATCATCTTCTTCCTTCTGCTCAACGCGTTCTTCGTCGCGTCCGAGTTCGCCATCGTCAAGGTCCGGCCGAGCCAGCTGGAGACCGTTGAGGAAGAAAATCCCGGCAAGGCCCGCCGTGCCTTGGGCATCGTGGCCAAACTCGACGGCTACCTGTCCGCCAACCAGCTCGGCATCACGATCGCCTCGCTGATGCTCGGCTTCCTCGGCGAGCCGTTCATCAGCGCGCTGGTCTCGCCCACCCTTTGGAAAATGGGCGTCCCGGCGGTGATGCGGGTCGGCACCGTCGATGTCGAACTCATCAAGTGGGTCTCGCTCGGCTTCGCCATCATTTCCTTCACCTTCCTCCACGTGGTGATCGGCGAGCTGCTGCCGAAATCGATCGCCATCCGCAAGGCCGTCGCGACCACGCTGCTTCTGGCCAAGCCCCTGCATGTCTTCTATCGCTCGTTTCACTGGGCCATCCGCCTGCTGAACGGCACCGCCAATTTCCTGCTCAAGAAGCTGTTCCGGATCGATCCTGTCAGCGAGGGCGAGCACATCCACTCCGCCGAGGAACTCGCGCTGTTGGTTTCCCAAAGTGGCGAGGCCCTCGAGGTCACTGAAACCGAGCAGGAGATCGCCATCAATGCCCTGGAGCTGAACGAACTCTGGGTTCGTGACGTCATGACGCCGCGCCAGGACGTGATCGTGCTGGATGCCGACGAGCCTTTCGAAAAGGCCCTCTCGATCGCGCGCCGGACCCGCCACACCCGCTTCCCGCTGGTGAAGGGCGGGCACCTCGACCACCACATCGGCCAGATCCACATCAAGGACGTGCTTGATCTCGTCGGCGAGGAGGATCCCGACCTGATGCGGATCAAGCGCGAGCTGAAGATGGTGCCCGACACCATGCCGCTCGACACCTTGCTCAAGTTTTTCCTCAAGGAACGCCAGCACCTGGCCTTGGCGGTCGATGAGTTCGGCACACCGGTCGGCATCGTGTTTCTCGACAACGTGATCGAGGAAATCGTCGGCGACATTCAGGATGAGTTCGACAACGAGCGCCCCGACTTCGTGCGCATCGGCGAGGACGAGTTCGTGGTCGACGGCACCCTGACCCTCAACGACCTGACGGACATCACCGAGGATCTCGAGCTGGAGAGCGGCGAGGTCACCACCATCGGCGGCTACGTCACCCAGCAGCTCGGCCGTTTCCCTGAAGTGGGGGAAACGATGGAGATCGAGGGCTGGGAAGCCAAGGTCACCAGCACCGACGGCCGCCGAGTCGGCCAGATCCACTTCCGCAAGCTCGCCCCCGTGGTGGAAGAGGAAACCGGCAAGGACGAGCAGGAGTAGGAAACCGGAGGTCGGAAGGCTGATCTCAGGGCAGTTTCTAGAGCCGGGCTTCTTCAGGGCCAAGAGCCCCTCACATTCCAGCCCCGGCTGAAGGCCGGGGTTGGCTGTGCGTGGAATACCGGAGGGCTGAAAGCCTGACCCATGCGTCGGGGACTTCTCTTCAATCCCAGACGTATCTCTCGTCGAAATCGACCCGCAGTTTCCGAAGCAACGCGCGGTATTCGTCTTGGAACGACATCTTGCGATGATGCTCCTCCTGTCCACCGATGTAATCGACGAGCTGGGAGAGATGGGTCCGGCTGATCGAGAACGCCCCGTATCCGGCTTGCCATGCGAACGTTTCCCATGTGGGTCCCAAGGTCTTGATCCATTTGGAGGAGCTGCTTTTGACCTGCTCGACCAGCTTGGAAACGGAGAGGGTGCGGGGCAGTCGGACCGCGAGATGAACATGATCTTCAATGCCTCCGGCGCGATAGCATTCTGCTCCGAGTTGTCGTGCGGTGGCAGCGAGATAGGCATGGACCTGCGGGCGGATCGTCGATGAGAGGAAGGGACGCCGCTCTTTGGTCGAAAAGATCACGTGGAGGAGGATCTGGGATAGGGATTGGGCCATGCGTGATGTTAGACGCGCCATCCCGCATCTGTCAGGCTTTCAGCCCTCCGGTAACCTGCGCGAAGCATACCCCGGCCTTCAGCCGGGGCTGGGATGTGACGGGCCGTTGGCCCTTGGAAATCAGCTCTGTGGAAACGTTGAACGAGCGACGATCGTGATGATCTGGCTGTCTTCATCGACGGCGATTTCCTCGTCGAAATCCGCGACGGCGTTTTCGACGGCAAAGCCGGCATCGGTGAGCAGGCGCTGGAGTTGCCGGGGGGTGAACCAGCGGACGGTTTGCCGGGAAAGGTGCTCCTTTTCCCCGTCGGGGCCGGCGAGGCGATAGCGATGCTCTCGATGCAGTTGGCGGGTCTTGCGATCCAGACGGAAGCGGGTCTCGACCGAGGCGTGCCGTCCATCGGGCAAGGTGGTCTGGTGGTCGGAGTACCACTCGTTTTCCGGCAGCTCCCGATGGATCTCGGCAAGCGGAATGAAAACGGTGAGGTAAAGGAGGCCGCCGGGACGGAGAAGGCGGCGGAAGTTGGCCAGCGTGGCGGCGGGATCATCGGAAAGCTGGAAGGTGAAGGCGGGCACCAGCAGCGATCCGTAGGCCTTTCCGGGGAAAAAGGTGGCCATGTCCCCTTCGTGAAGCACCGGATTCACGCCGAGCTTCAAGGCGCTTTCGCGGCACAGGGCGAGCATGTCGGGGGAGTTGTCGAGACCCTCGACCGCGAGGCTTTTTTGCAGGAGCGGCAACAGCAGCCGTCCCGAGCCACAGCCGATTTCGAGCGCCGGCTCTTCGAGGAGACTCTCCATCCACAGCAGTTCGGGCGTTTCCTCGTCGGCCCAGAAGGCGTCGTGGAGCTGGGCTTCGAGGGAGGTGTAGGCGTTCAAGGGGGGATGGGCTTGGCAACGCGAGCTTCAGCCCCCTCGCAGAGCCTTGCGAGCGAAAGCTTTCATTCCAGCCCTCGACTCACGCCTGGGCACCGGCGAAGAAGATCTCCATGCGACGGTGGAGGTCGTCGTAGAAGCGCTTCTTCATCGCCTCCAGCGCGGCGAGTTTTTCCGGCCCGGCGTGGGCGTGGGCTTCCTGCTCGAGTCGCATCTGCTCGGCGAAGGAGCGTTCCATGGAAATGAGGGAATCGAGAAACTCGCGGGCGGCGCGGGAGTGCTCGACGCCATCCACGAGGGCGTTTTCGAGCGTCTTGTTTCGCGTCACGGCGATCAGGTTGCCCGAGGCGAGCTGTGCCATGTAGCGGCCGTGGCTGTGGAGGAAGGCCTCGTGCTCGGCGGCGTAGGAGGTTTCATCGCGGTCGAGGAGCCGGTCGTAGGGACCCGGCTTGGTGAAAAATTTCACCACCAGCGGAATGGTGTCCACCAGCATGAACAGGGCGGTGAGGATGAGATAGGTGTAGAAGGCGAACTTGCCACCCTCGGCGCCCTGCTCGAAGAGCTTGTGGAGGGCGAGGGTCTGGGTGAGGACGTCGCGTCGGGGCTCGGCGTTGATCGCATCGATCCGCTCCTGCTCCTCGCGGGAAAGGGCGGACAGTTCCCCTTGGGCGGTTTTCAGCTCGGCGTTGCGGGTCTCGATCTGGGTGTCGAGTGCGGTGCGCACGGCGTTCTGCTGGGTGACGAAGGCGTCGGCCTGGCTCTGCTCGACCTGGTGCTTGAGAGCGGCCACGCGCTCGGCCTCGGCCTGATTGGCGGCCTCGATTTCGGCCAGCCGGGCCTCGAAGCCGGACAGGGCCGCCTTTTCCGCCTCGCGGGCCTGGGTCTGGAGGGTGGCTTTCTCGCTGGTCAGGTGCTCCAGCAGTGCGGCCAGGCGCTTGGTTTCCTCGCGGCGCGGTTCGAGCTGGTCGGCTTTGATCGAGCGAGCCCGCGGGCCCTCGCCGATAAGGCCGGAGCGCTGGCCGTTCAGCTCCCGCTCGTATTCGGCCTGCCAGAAAGTGAGCTCCTCCTGAGCCTTGGCGAATTGCGGCGTGAGCTCGTCGAGCTGCGGGTTCACGACATCGAGCCTCGCCCGGAACGGCGCCGTGGCCTCGTCGGTGGCTTCCTTCAGCTCGGCCTGCTGCTCGGCGGTGAGGCCGGGAATGGCGGTGTCCGCGTCGGCCTTTTCCTGAATGATGAACTGCGCGTTGTAGGTCTGGAGCCGGTCTTCCTGAAGTTTGGCGATCTTCTGCTCCAGCGTGTCCATGACGCCGCGGACGCCGTCCTTTTGCCCGGCGAAGGCGTCCCGCTCGGTCTGGATCTCGGCGGCGCGCTCCTCCTCGATGACCGAGGTGATGGTGTCGCGGAACAGCAGCAGCACCAGCGGGTGGGCGATGGTGAGGCCCATCAGGATGGCGACTCCGAGGCGCAGCGAGAACTGCGACAGCTTGCGCGTCCAGGACAGGAACGGCCGGTAGCCGGCGAGCAGGGCGCGGTCGATGGTGAGGATGATGAAGGCCCACACCGCGGCCACAGGGTAGGTGACCCGCGGGTTGTCGGTGAGGGTGGAAAGCGCGTAGGCGCAGGCGATGAAGGCGAACGCGCAGGGGACGAGCACGGTGGCGCCGAAGGCGACGTATTTGCGCTGCTCCCAGTTCGGGCATTGCTCGAGGGTCTCGGTGCCGGCGCCGGACAGCCAGAAGAAGGCGCGTTTCAGGGTGCGGGACATGGCAATCGCGGATTACTGGTCCCTCGCCGCGGATGTTTCAGGTTTCAATTCCACCGTTTCAGCGTTTTCCGGGACCAGCACGTACAGCGTCGATCCCGGCGGGAGTTTTTCAATTTCCGCCGGGGCGGGCCGCAGGCCGCGCGAGGAATCGGTGATGAAGAGCACCATGGCCGAGGTGCCGGCATAGGTTTTCTCGAAATCCTCGAAGGTGAACTTCTCGGTGAGGTTCGATTTTTTCACCAGCGCGCCCTGGTGAGCCATCTGCTGGAGCTTGCGGTGGTCGGGGGCTCCGGTGAAGCAGTTCTGCACGCGGATTTCCGACGAGGTCGCGGTGCGGTGGTGCGCGCTGCGGTCGGAGGGCGCGAGCTGCCAGACGTGGGCGCGGTCGAAGTGATGGCTGAAACGCTGGGCGGCGATCGAGTTCACCTCGTCGTTCGGGGTGCCGGCGACCAGCGAGCCGAGGCCGTTGAAATCGAGTTCTTCCTCGGCGAATTCGGACAGGATGTTGGCGCGTTGGGCATCGAGCCCGAGCAGCTTGGAGGCGGCGATGTTCGAGTAGTTCGTGTCGAGCAGCATCACCCGGTGGCCGTCGTCGTGCAGTGCCTTGGCGACCAGCCGGGCCCAGGCATCGGCGCCGGCGAAAAGGATGCCGGTGGGGTTTTTCGAGGCCAGCCCGAGGGCCCGGGCGAGCGGCGCGGCGGCCAGGCCGTAGATGGCGACCGTGCCGATGATCACGAGGAAAATGAGGGCCGTGATTTCCCGCGACTGGCTGGCGATGACGGGCCCCAGCTCGCCGAAGCGGCCGTTGTTGGCGGCGACTTCGAACTCGAGGGCGAAGATGGAGGCGACGGCCGCGGCGACGATGCCCCGGGGAGCCAGAAAGGCGAGGAAGGCCCTTTCCTTGAAGGTGGTCTGCTTCGATCCCGCCAGCGAACCGAACACCGACAGCGGCCGGCCGACGACGATCAGAAAGGCCAGCAAGGCGCCGCCCTTGCCGAGCGCATCGTGCAGCTCCGGCAGGGAAATCCGGCCGGAGAGCACGAGGAACAGCGACGAAATGATCAGCGTCCGCAGGTTCTCCTTGAACTCGAGAATGTGGCGGACCGAGACCGAACGCTGGTTGGCCAAAACCACGCCGAGCACGGTCACGGTCAGCAGCCCGGCTTCCTTTTCGACGAGGTTCGAGAGCGTGAAAGCCACCGCCACCACGGCCAGCAGGAACACGGGCTGGAGGAAGTCCGGGATCAGGTGCCGGCGGAGCAGAAGCTCGACGATTTTTCCCAGGGCGTAGCCGCCGAAGCCGCCGACGAGGATCATTTTCCCGATCGCCAGCAGGACTTGCGATGAGGCGGTGTCGGCCCGGCTCGAAAGGGCGATGATGAACACCAGCACGCCGAGGATCGCGCCGATCGGATCGACGACGATGCCTTCCCACTTGAAGATCGAGGCCATCTTGCGGGTCGGGTTTACGTGGCGCAGCAGCGGCGCGATGACGGTGGGGCCGGTGACGGTGAGGATGGCGCCGGTCAGTGCGGCGAGGCGGATGTCATAGCCCAGCCCGTAGATCATGAAGGTCGTGGTAAGGGCGCACGAGAGGGCCACCGCGAGGGTGCAAAGGCGCAGGATCGGCAGGCCCGACTCCCGCAGTTCGCTGAACTTCAGGGTGAGGCCTCCTTCAAAAAGAATGATCGCCACGAACAGGCCGACCGCCGACAGCAGCGGCGAGCCATGCCCTGAACCTCCGGCCAGGAAGTCATCGATGCGGACCCCGGTGAGTTGCCCGAGACCGAATCCGAAGGCCAGCAGCAGAAGGATCGAGGGCAGCTTGAAACGCCAGGCGATCCACTGCGCGACCACCCCGAGGGCGAGGATCAAGGTCAGGTAGGCCAAGGCGGACATCGGGGCCTGTGCGGCGAGCAGGAGCGGCATGCGTTCCGAATCTGCCCGCGAAACCTAACCGAGGCTAACGGAAAAACTACGTGGGGACCCCATTCCGCGATCTGATACCTACGTAAAGCAGGAAAGAAAGTATCTTCCCAATGACGAAAGGTTAAGGTAGATGAAATGACATGCCTACGCCTGATTCCCACACCGACCCGTCGGAGCGCATGAAGGCCCTCTTCGATGCCGCCATCCGCAGCCCCGACATTTCCGCCACGGAAAAGACGATGGACCTTCCGCCGCGGGCGATGGCTCCGGTGAGGCCGGCTCCGACGGTGGCCGAATCCGCGATCGTGCCGGCTCCCGCTGTGGCCCCGGTGCCGCAGATGGAGGTGCCGGCGGCGGAGTCAAAGCCGGTGGTCCACCATACCGAGCAGGACGAGGAGCTCTCCGCGATGCTGGAAGAGCGGGACGGGCGCTTGAAGAAACGGCGTGGCAGGGTCCGGATGGTGACCAACGTGGCTCTTCTCGCCCTGATCGTGGCTCCGACGGCCGCGGTGATGATCCACCCCGGCCTGCGGGCGAAGTTCGACTGGCTCGTCGTCAACATCGGCAAGAGCATGGAAGACGTGAAGTCGATGGCGAACACCAAGGACTCCTACGATGAAGCGCTGGACAAGGTCGCCACCCGCGGCAACCAGATCGATGACGCCACCCGGGCTCTCGGGGTGGACCCGACCCAGGTCGTGCCGGGTGAGGATCCGGAAATGAAGGCCGAAATGCAGGCCTTCATGGGCGACGAGGCGGACGGCTTCGACAGGCGCCGCGCGGGACTGGAGAAGATGGGTTTCGTGGCCAAGAAACTGACCGGCATGGAAGAGCACGTGCCCGACGCCGACGCCGGCGGCCACTGATGGCGGGTTTTTCGCTGACGATCCGCCTGCCGTGGCGCTAATCACCCGGCATGCGGAATCGCTTCTACACGGCCTTCGACATCGAGCGCCCCTCCGGCCGTGAGGCGGTGGATGACTACCGCACGCCGTTCCAGGTGGATCGCGATCGGGTGCTGCACACGCCCGCCTTCCGGCGGCTGCAGAATAAAACCCAGGTGTTCTGGAGCGGGGAGTACGATTTCTATCGGACGCGGCTGACGCACTCGTTGGAGGTGGCGCAGATCGGCCGCGGGATCTGCCACTGGCTGCGGCATTCGAGCGAGCGGCTGGACGAGGACCATTTCATCGATCCCGATCTGGTCGAGGCCGCTTGTCTGTCGCACGACCTCGGCCATCCGCCCTTCGGCCATGCGGGCGAGCGAACGCTCAACCACTTGATGGCGTCGTGGGGCGGCTTCGAGGGCAATGCGCAAACGCTGCGGCTGCTGATGGAGCGGATCTTTTCCGCGAAGCGGGCGGGCATGGATCCCACGCGGGCCTTCGCCGACTCGGTGCTGAAATACAAATCGCTGTGGAGCGAGCTGTGGCGCATGGCGGACCAGGCGCCGGAAAATCACTTCCTCTACGATGGCCAGGTACGCTGGCTCGACTGGGTGCTGGCGGGAAACGACTTTCCGCCGGAATCCCCGCCCGGCGCCGCGCGGGACGGCGGCAAGTCCATCGAATGCCAGATCATGGACTGGGCGGACGACACCGCCTACTCGCTCAACGACCTGGCCGACAGCGTGCGGGCCGGGTTTTTGACCCGGGAAAAAATCGAGCGCTGGGCCGAAGCGAACGGCGTGGACCATGGCGAGGGCACGCCGCTCGGCGAGCTGGTGCGCGCGATGCACCGGCAGAAGGTCGATCCTTTCGTCGGCAGCCGGATCGGCCGCTACGTGAAGGCGGCGAGCCTGCGCGACCAGGTGGGCTTCATGAGCGGGCAGACGAACCGCTACCGCTACCAGTTGGAGGTCGATCCCGCGATCCGCGAGGAGTGCGCGGTGTTCAAGCGGCTGGCCTTCGAGGTGGTGTTCCTTTCTCCGCAGCTCAAGCAGCTCGAGCACAAGGGCAGCCGGCTACTGCACGGGCTGTGGGAGGTGTTGGAAACGCGCTACGTGCGGGGCGAAACGATCGACGGCCAGGATTTCCAGCTGCTGCCGGAGGAAGTGGCCGCGGAAATGGAGGCCTGCCAGGAGCCGGCCGACCGGGCGCGGCTGGTGTGCGACTTCCTGGCCGCGATGACCGACGGCGAGGCGGTGCGGACCTACAAGCGCCTGTTCACGCCGGACTTCGGCTCGATCGGCGACCTCGTCGGTCAGTGACCGATCCGGCCCAACACGAACCGGGCGGCGGCCAGCGCGCCGGCATTGCGGCCGTGGCGGGACAGGGCGTGCTTCATGGCGCGCCAGCCGCCGGCGCGGTCGGCCAGCATGTCGGAGAGGTGTCGGCCGATGGCCTCGGGGCCCGGAGCATATTCACCCCCGCCGATTTGCCGTAGCAGGGCCAGGTTGCCCTCCTCCTGGCCGGGAACCAGATGGTGAACGAGCATCGGGCAGCAGGCGGCGATCGCCTCGTGGACGGTCGCCCCGCCGGCCTTGCCGATGACGAGGTGGTGGGAGTTGAGCAGCTGCGGGACCTTGCGGGTCCAGCCTTTGAGGGTGACGCGGCCGGGGAAGCGCTCCTTGATTTCGTGGGCCTTGGCGTAGAGGAGGCGGACGTTTTTTCCGAGCACCAGCGTCACCTGGGTGCGGGGCGAGGCGTTGAGGATGGCCTTGGCGATGCGGCGGACGTGCGGGACCTTGGCGGTGGTGAAATAGATGACCTTGAAGGGGTCGCAGGAGTCATCGGCCGGGACCGGCGTGAGGCGGGAAAACGAGGGATTCACCGGGAATCCGGTCTCCGTGATGCGGGCGGCGTCCAGGCCGGCCTCGATCATGGCCGTGCGGGTGGCGGCGTCGGTGACCAGCCAGCCGTCGGTCGGGGCTTGGGTCCAGGCCGGGTTGACCTCGATCGAGTCGGTGACCACCGTAAACGATGGCAGGGTGGAGCCACGGGATTCGAAGATGCGTTCGAGGAAATAGGGATAGAGTGGGTAGGTGCTGACGATCGCCTGCGGCTGGAACTCCTCGATCAGCCGCTCCACCTCGCGCTCGGGCCGGCGCATCAGGGGAAGTCGTTGTTTGGAGAAATCGACATCTCCGGTGTGCTTGTAGAGCAGCTCCCAAAAGCGCGGCGAGTAGGTGGTGACCAGGCGGTAGCCCTTCGACAGGGTGCGGGTGGCGGCGGGGGCCCCGAGGAGGCAGGGATCCTCGACCCGGGCCTCCGCCCCAAGCTCGCCGAGCGCCAGGGCGAGGTTTTTCGCGGCGCTGTTGTGGCCTTCGCCAAACGCGGCGGTGAGGATGAGGATGCGGGGAGGCATGCGGTCGGCCGGAGGATTTAGCGGTCACGGGGGTATTGCGTCGAACCGCAAATGCGGGTTTGTTTGCCGCGGATGGCCGATCGCAAATCTAATCGGAACGTCGAACTCAAGGTCGTGGGAGACGATCGGGAGTCGACGGAGGAAGTCGTTCGCCTTGAAGGGGAAAGCGCCGTCACGGTGGATCGCCTGAAGGTCGAGAAGCCCGAGGAAATCACCGCCCGGCTGGTGGCCAAGGAGGAGGCCGCGAAGCGCGAGAAACAGCCCGAGCTGGATGCTCTGCTGGAGGAAAACCGGATCGATCTCGATCCCGAGTCGGACTGGAAGGAGCAGGAGGGATCGAAGCCGGTGCCGCACGGCTGGTTTGTGATCATTTTCACGCTGATCGCCGCCGCCATCCTGACTTCGGTGTTTTATCTGACGCGGCCCGAGGACCAGCAGGAAGCCGAGATTTCCAGAGCGGCCGCCATCGAAAGCATCCAGGAAAGCAAGGCCGACGAAAAGGAGGCCGAGGCGCTGGTGGACAACATTCGCAGCACCGTCGAGCACTTCACCGAGGGCCGCACGGTCGAGGACATGCTGCCGTGGGTGCGCGATCCGGAGCGGGTCGCGCCCTTGATGCGGGACTGGGAGAAGCGGCATCCGATCGCGCCGCCCCGGCTGACCTTTTTCGGGGGCGTCGCGCCGGTCTTGAAAACCCAGGACCGCGAGATGTGGCGGGCCGAATACATCGGGCCGGATGAGAGCCGGCTGTCGCTGCTGGTCCAGGTGATGGAGAACCGCAAGCCGAAGGTCGATTGGGAGACCTTTGTCTGCTACCAGCCGATGGATTGGGATGAGTACGTGGCCGAGCGGCCGTCGAAGCCCATGGACTTCCGGATCTACCTGGAGCCCGATGCGGGGCATCTCTACGCCTTCGAATTCCGGGACGACAGCCAGTGGCGGGGCTACCAGCTGACCACCCGGAACTCCACGGACTTCCTGATCGGCTACGTGCCCCGGGATGGCGAGCTCGACCAGCTGTTCGAGCGGATGCTGGTGGCGAACCGGGGCAAGGCGGCCCTTATTCTGACCTTGCGCGTGCCGGAAGAGGCGAAAACTCTCCGCGGCGTGTACATCGACCAACTCGTCAGCGACAACTGGGTGATCCTCGGCCACCCATGAAGAACCCGGACATCGACTCGGCCGCGACTTTCCAGGCCGATCCGGGGCTCGGGAAACCACCGGCCGCCGGCGGAAAAGCCGCTGCCGGGGTGGGGGCCTTTCTCACCATCCAGTACGCATGCTCGATCTACCGGCTGGCCCATAGCTCGAGCGCCATGGACAGCAAGTTCAGCGACCTCGCCGTGTCGCAGTATCTCGGCTTCCTCATCGGGCAAAACCTGCTGGTGCTTGTCGGCTACGCCCTGCTCGGCCTGGCCGCCTGGCTGCTGTTGTTTCCCGTGGTGCGCCGATTCGACCGCGGGCGTCGGCCGTTTCTGAAAGTCGCGTCCGCGGCGCTGATTGGAGCGTGGCTGATCCACAGCTACTTCCTGCTGCGGCTGGTGTGGACGCGGCCGTATTTCCTGGGGGATGCCTCGCTGGGCGGATGGTATGAAACGATCGTCAGTCTGCCTCCCTCGTGGCTGCGGCCGTGGATCAACAACCTCCTGTTCGGAGCCCTGCCATGGATCGCCGTGGCGCTGGCGGCGGTGTGGTGGTGGCGGCGCAGCAGGGTGGCCAAGGTGGCCCTGGTCGGCGCGGCGCTGGTGGCCCTGGTGGCGGGCGCGGTGGCCTGGTGGCGGCCGGGCACGTCGAAGGCGGCGGAAATCGCCGGCGACAAGCAGCCGAACATCCTCATCATCGGCTCGGACTCCTTGCGGGGCGATCGCCTCGGCTACACCGGCTACCGGCCGGGGCGGACCGATGGCGCGGCGGCGGCCGGCGTTTCCCCGAACATCGATGAGTGGGTGCGGGATGCCTCCATCTTCGAGCAATGCCGCACACCGATGGGATCAACGCTGGAGTCGAACATTTCCACCATGACCTCGACCTACCCGCACACCCACGGGATCCGGCAGATGTTCCCGCCGCGGGAGCAGGTGGAGGAAATGCAGGCCCGGACGCTGCCGCTGGCCGAGGTGCTGGAGGGCCGCGGCTACCAGACCTATGCGATCGGCGACTGGTGCGCGGGCTTCTTCGAGGTCGCGCCGCTGGGCTTCGACGAGATCGACGTGTCGAGCTTCGACAACTTCCGCATCTACATGAGCCAGGCGGTGATGATGGCGCACTTCGTGGTGCCGCTGTATTTCGACAACGCGCTGGGCTACCGGATTTTCCCGCAGATCAAGTCGTTCGCCCAGTTCGTGACGCCGGAAGTGGTGACCGGGCGGGTCGAGAACCAGCTGGCCCGCTGCGCGGCGGACGACCGGCCGTTCTTCATGAACGTCTTCTATTCGTGCAACCACCTGCCCTACCGCTCGGCGGAGCCCTATTGCCGGATGTTCGCCGATCCCGCCTACAAGGGGCCGAACGAGACCGGCGTGGATTTCGACATCGATGAATTCATCGGCGGCACCGACCTCGAGCAGAAGTGGAAGGCGCTGCCGGAAAAGGAGGCCCGCCAGATTCGCGCGCTCTACGATGGCTGCACGCGGCAGTTCGACACCTGCTTCGGGCGCATCCTGCGGGCGCTGGAAAAGAACGGCCTGGAGCGGGACACGATCGTGGTGCTCTCCGCCGACCATGGCGATGACCTCTACGAGCCGAACGTGACGCTCGGCCACGGCCTCTGCTTCGAGGGTGCGGACCACAGCTTCCACCTGCCGCTGGCGATCCGCGTGCCGGGCCGGAAGGGCAGCCGTTTCCCCGAGCAGGTGCGCACGCTCGACATCGCGCCGACGCTCGCGTCGCTCGCGGGAGCTGACATCCCCGAGCGCTGGGAAGGCCACAACCTGGCGCCATGGATGGAGGGCAGCGAGCCGGCACGGGACCTGCCGTACTTCGGCGAAACCCAGTTTCCCTTCATCCAGTTCCACGTGCCGGGCATCGAACGGCCGCCGCTGCCGCCGATGGACGAGCTGACCTCGATCGATCCCTCGTTCAACCACCAGTTCGTGATGAAGGCGGAGTACCGGCAGCCGGTCGTGGATGCCAAACAGCGCTGCCTGCGGACGGGGAAATGGAAGGTCGTCCTCACGCCGACCCGCCAGGGCGGCCGGCACTACCAGCTCTTCCACACCGCGTCGGATCCGGACTGCCAGCAGGATCTCGCCAGCCGGCGGCCGGAGGTCTTGGCGCCGATGCGGGCGGCGATCGACCGCTGGATCGACGACAAGCGGGAAACCCCGGTGGCGGCGATCTTTCCCGGCGGCGAGCCGGATTGAGTCAGGATTTCAGGTCGGCTTCGAGCGCCTTGAGCGAGCCGGACACATCGGCGAAGAAATACCACAGCGCGATGATCAGCGACAGGATGCTGAGCAGGAACAGCGCGGAGACGACGATGCCGAGATCGAAGCTGACGAAGACCGAAAGGAACAGCGTGAGGATCAGCAGGGCGGCGAACAGGATGGCAAGGCCCATGAACAGGATCGCCGAACGGATCCACTTGGCGCGCTTGGTGATGATCTCCAGCTGAAGGTCGCGGGACGGAGAGTCATTGGTGCGGAGGTGGCGTCCGCGGTCGATCGCGCGCCCGAGGCGGTTGGTCAGGCTGAGCAGGAGCAGGCCGTAGGCCGAAATCAGGATCACGGGGCTGACGGCGAGCGGGAGGGCGGTGAAAACGGTGTGCGGGTCCATGGATGCGATGCCCCGAAGCTAGGATCATGCCCGGCCGCGGGCAACCCGGTGAGCGGGAATGCCGAGCATTTCGCAAGTCAGTGGGCCGCCAGCCAGTGGTCGCCGGTGCCGTGCTCGACCAGAATCGGCACGCCGTGGGGCAGCGGCAGGGCCGTTTCCATGAGGCCGATGATCTCCGGAACCAGCGTGGACTCTTCCCCGGGATGAAGATCGAAGATGAGTTCGTCGTGAATCTGCAACAGCATCCGGCTCTGGTACTGTTTTTCCCGTAGCAGGGCGTCGATGCGGATCATGGCCAGCTTGATCATGTCCGCCGAAGTGCCCTGGATCGGCGTGTTGATCGCGGCGCGCTCGGCGTTGCCGCGGATGGTGGCATTGGACGAGCGGAGGTCCGGGAAATGCCGGCGGCGGCCGGACAGGGTCTCGGCGTAGCCCTTTTCCCGCGCCTCCTCGATGGTCTGGTCCATGAATCGGCGGATCGCAGGGTACTGCTTGAAGTAGTTGTCGATGATCTCCGCCGCCTCGCCGCGCGGGATGCCGAGGCGCTGGGAGAGCCCGAAGGCGGAGATGCCGTAGATGATGCCGAAGTTCACCATCTTCGCACCACGGCGCTGGTCGGAGGTGACCTCCTTTTCGGCCACACCCCAGACACGGGCCGCGGTGGATGTGTGGATGTCCTTCCGGGCGCGGAAGTCGGTGATCATCGACTCATCGCCCGCCAGTGCCGCCATCACCCGCAGCTCGATCTGGGAGTAGTCGCACGACAGCAGGGTGAAGCCCGCGCGCGGCACGAAGGCGCGGCGAATCTCGCGGCCGGCGGCGGAGCGGACCGGGATGTTCTGCAGGTTGGGCTCGGTCGAGGCGAGGCGGCCGGTGGCGGCGACGAGTTGGTGGAAGTGCGTGTGGACGCGCCCGGTGGAGGGCTGGAGGTGGGCGGGCAGGGCGTCGAGATAGGTCGATTTGAGCTTGGTGATCTCGCGGTATTCAAGGATCGCATCGACGATCGGGTGGGTGCCGGAAAGCGAGGACAGCGTTTGCTCGTCGGTCTTGTACTGGCCGGTGCGCGTTTTCTTCGGCTTGTCGATGAGCTTGAGGTCATCGAAGAGGATTTCCCCGAGCTGCTTGGGGGAGTTGAGGTTGAAGGGTCGTCCGGCCAGCGCGGTGATCTGGATGCCGATCGTTTCAATGCGCTCGCCCAGCGTGCCGCCGATCTCGGCGAGGGCGTCGGGATCCATGCGGATGCCCTCCATTTCCATGCGGACCAGCACCGGAAGCAGCGGAGCCTCGATCTGCTCGAGGACGCCCTCCTGCTGGGCCTCGACCAGCAGCGGACCGAGCTTTTCCGCCAGCTGGAAGGTCACGTCGGCGTCCTCCGCGGCATACTCGGCCAGCTTTTCCAGAGGTACCGCGGCGACATTCAGCTCCTTCGTTTTCGCCTTCTGCGCGGCGAGCGTGAAAAGGTCGTCCTGCTCCTGGGCGGCGACCGGGGACTCGGCAATGTCGGCCAGCTTGATGGGCGAATAGCCGAGCAGGGACTCGGCGAGGTAGTCCATGGTATGCCGGCGGTCGGGCGCGACCAGCGTGTCGGCGAGCATGGTGTCGAAGAACGGGCCGGTGACCTCGATGCCGTGGCGGTGCAGCACGCAGAGATCGTATTTCAGGTTGTGGCCGATCTTCAGGCAGGTTTTTGAAAGCGAGCTGCGGAGGGCGGGGAGGAGGGACTCGTCAAAAGGCAGGTACCAGGCCTCGCGCGGCTTCCACGAGAAGGCGATTCCCAACAGTTTCGCCTCGAAGCGGTCGAGCGAGGTGGTCTCGATGTCGAAACAGAAGCGCTTGGGGCTTTCCAGAAGGCGGAAGAGTTCGGCCTGCTTTTCCGGGGTGTCGGCGAGGTGGTAGGTGTGCTCGACCTCGGCCAGTCGCTTGAAGGTCTCTTGCAGCGTCGGGGTGGCGTCGCCCGACGGTGCGGCGGGGGCACCGGCTCCCGCTTCGCCGAAAAGCCGCTTGGTCAGGGAGCGGAACTCGAACTCGTTGAAGAGCTCCTTTACCGCATCGGCATCGCGTTCCGAGAGCACGAGGTCGTCCCAGGTCACTTCGACCGGCGCATCGACGATGATGGTGGCGAGGTCCTTCGACAGGCGGGCCAGGTCGGCGTTTTCCTCCACCTTTTCCTTCTGCTTGCCCTTGAGCTGGGCGGTGTTCTGGAGCAGCCCCTCGAGCGAGCCGAAATCCGCGATGAGCTTTTGCGCGGTTTTGGGACCGATGCCGGGGATGCCGGGGATGTTGTCCACGGCGTCGCCCATCATGCCGAGCAGGTCGATGATCTGGTGTGGCTCGGAAACGCCCCAGACCTCCGGGAGTTGCTCGAGGCCGATGACTTCGTGGTCGGAGCCTTTTTTTCCCGGCCGCCACATGAAGGTGTGCGGGGCGAGGAGCTGGGCGAAGTCCTTGTCGGGGGTGACCATGTAGGTCTCGAAGCCCTCCGTTTCCGCCCGGCGGGCGAGGGTGCCGATGAGGTCGTCCGCCTCGTAGCCATCGACCTCCAGCACGGGGATGTGGAAGGCGCGGCAGAGCCGCTTCACATTCGGGATGGCGGCGGCGAGTTCCTCCGGCATGTCCTCGCGCTGGGCCTTGTATTCCGGAAATTTCGCGTGACGCGGGGTCGGCGCGGAGGTGTCGAAAGCGACGCCGAGGTGGGTCGGCTTCTCGTTTTCGAGGATGGTCAGCAGGGTGTTGGTGAAGCCGTAGAGAGCCGAGGTGTTGATGCCGCGCGAATTGCGGATGGGATTGCGGATCAACGCGAAATGGGCGCGGTAGACGAGCGCCATGCCGTCCAGGAGATACAAGCGGGGCATGGCGGAGGTTCCGTGCCCGGCGGGGGGATTTCAAAGCAAATCGGGGATGACGCGATGCAGGGAAATCTCTGGCAAAGAAACGATCACCTGCCTACGTATCGGGCTCACATGAACTGGGTTTCGGGATTGGTGGGAGTTGGGGTGATCGGAGCAGCCGGCTACTTTTTGGAGCCGGTGGTGCAGCCGATGCTGTTTTCCCTGACGGAAAAAAAGGAAGCACCCGCCCCGACCGTCGCGGAAACCGAGGATGCCGAGCCGTCCGAGACAGGCGCCGCCGTGGAGACCCCCACGGCGGAGCCGGCCCCGGAAAAGGCCGCCGAGCCAGCCTGGCCCGATGCGCCGGAATGGGTGGCGGATCTGAAGCCGGAGCAACTTCCGAAGGAGGTGACCTTGAAGGCCGATCTGCCGATCACGGTTCCCGGTGCCAAGCAGCCGATGTTGATTCCCGAAGGCATGAAGGTCACCCCGCTGCGGGTGGAGGGCACCGATCTGGTGGTCAGCCCGCAGGCCGGCACGCTCGAAGGCACGCTGCCGGTGATGGCCACCGATCTGGTCGATGTTCTCGGGGGCCAGCCACCGGCCGAGCCGGAGCCCGAGCCCGCCGAGCCCGAGATGGCGGACCAGGGATCTCCCACCGGCACCGAAGATCCGCTGCGGCTCGATACCATCCGGCCTCCCGGCGAGACCGCCGATGAGGAGGAGCCCTCGATGACCGAGACGGAGCCTGCCGGGGAAACGCCGGCCGAGCCCGCATCGACCGGCGGCGGGGATGTGGTGAAGCTGATGCAGGACAGCATCAAGGCCGGCGACGTGAAGGAGTTCACCTTCGACCAGGTCGTCGACTGGAAGGAAGGCGGCCCGGTCGAACGCGATGGCGAGAGTTACCAATCCGGCATGGCCTCCTACAAGGCCGAGACCATCTTCGGAGTGAAGACGATCCAGGCCCAGGCCCTGATCCAAAGCGGCAAGGTGGTGAAGTGGATCTGGCCGAACAGCGGCATGGAAATCCAGTGACCGGTCAGGCCGTGTAGCGCTCCCGGAGGTGCGCCAGATGGGCGGCCGCTGAGGGCTCCTCGCCGGTGGCCCGCCGGATCAGATCGGCCGGCGGAAGCGTCGCCCCGGCGTCGTGGACGTTTTCCCGCAGCCACTTCAACAAGCCGGCATAGTCGGCTTTTTCCACGCCGCTTCCGATCTCCGGATGGCGGCAGGCGGCGGCGAAAAGCTGGGCCGCGCCGAGGTTCCCGAGCGTGTAGGTCGGGAAGTAGCCGATCCCGCCCATCGACCAGTGGATGTCCTGCAGGCAGCCCTCGCGATCCGAGGGGGGACGGCTACCGAAGGAAGCCTCGAAGGCGTCGTTCCAGGCAGCCGGGACGTCGGCGACAGCCAGCTCGCCGCGGAGCAAGCGGCGTTCGAGATCGAAACGCAGCAGGATGTGCAGGTCGTAGGTGGCTTCGTCGGCCTCCACGCGGATCGGTGTGAAGCCCGCTTTCCAAACGTAGGCCAGGAAGTCATCGAGCGACACCCCGGAGAGCTGCGGGAAATGCCGGCCGGCGACGGGCAACCATTTTTCCCAGAACGCCCGCGAGCGGCCGACGTGATTTTCCCACAGCCGCGACTGCGATTCGTGGATGCCGTACGAGCACGCACCGCCCGCGGGCAGGCCGAAGTCGGCCGCCCACAGGCCTTGCTCATAGAGCCCGTGGCCGGCCTCGTGCATCACGCCGAAGAGCGAGGAGGTGAAGTCGTCGAGGTCATAGCGCGTCGTCAACCGCACGTCGGCCGGCCCGAGCGTGGTGCAAAACGGGTGCGTCGTAGTGTCGATGCGGCCTTGGTCAAAATCAAAGCCCATGGACGCGGCGACTTCGCGGTTGAAGGCCTGCTGGGCCTCGATCGGATAGGGCCCCGCGGGCAGCACCGGGCTGCGGGAAACGGATCGCTCCACCGCCCGGGCCGCCGTTTCCCGCAGCTCGGGCGCGAGGGCTTCGAAAAGCCCGGCGATGCCCTCGGCGGTCCAGCCGCGCTCGTAGTCCTCGAGCAGGGCATCGTAGGGCTCGTGCTCGAACCCCCACAGGTCGGCTTTTTCGCGAAGCAGGGCGACGATCTGCTCCAGATAGGGTGCGAAGGCGGCGAAGTCATCCTTCGAGCGGGCCTCGGCCCACGCGTGCTTCGCCTGCGAGGTCAGCTCGGTTTCACGCTCGACGAATGCGGTCGGCAAACAGGCGGCCCGCTCGAAGTTCCGGCGCATCTCGCGCAGGCTGGCCAGCTCGCGGTCGTTATCGGGCTCGGCCTGATCGAGCGCCGCCTGCCAGCGCTGCGAAGTGCGGAGCTGGTGCTCGCGGCCGGCCAGCCAGCCGAGCTGGCGGGAGCGCCACGGGGACGCCTTGGCGGGCATGCCGGTTTCCTGGTCCCAGCCGAGCGTGGCGGCGGAGGACGAAATGATCGCCGCCTCGGTGGCGAGATCGCGGAGAGCTTGGAAAGGGGACATCGGGGCGACGCTAGCGGCCGGCCCGAGGCAGCGCAATCCGGACCATGGGCGCCAAATCCCCAAGAAGTTCCGGCCGGCCCGCGTTGGAGCCGGGAGAACCATGGCCCGCCCCCGCACGTCCCCGGTTTCACCGGAAACGGAAGCCCAGCTGGCCGACCGGCTGCAGCGCGCACGCCGGCGGTCGGCGCTGGGCAGCCTTGTGATCTCCTTGCTGGTCATCGCCTTCCTCATGGCGCTGCTGGGATTCATCCTGTTGCCCGCGCTGGACCGACGGCAGCCGGTGTTTTTCGCCTACGCCGCACCGCCGCCGCGGGAGGAGGTGAAGGAGGCCACCCAGGCCATCAAGCCCTCCCGCTCGAAGCCCAAGCCGCCGGCGGCGAGCATGAACCGCGTGATCGTCGCCGAGGCGGCGTCGAGCCTATCGTTGCCGGTGCCGGAGGTGGACCCGGTGGAATGGACGCCGGACTTCGGCTCGGGCGATGATTTCAGCGAAGGCTGGGGCGGCGGCGATGGCGGCGCGGGAGGAATGGGCGGCGGGGCCGGAGGCGGCGCGACGTTCTTCAACCAGTCGGTGAAGGCGAAGCGTTTCTGCTATGTGATCGACTTTTCCCGCTCGATGAACGGCAAGCGCGATCCGATGATGCGGGAGGAGCTGGCGCGCTCGGTGGGAACCCTGCCGGAGGGCTCGCAGTTCGAGATGATCTTCTTCGCCGGCCCGGCCTGGATCGCCGGTTCGCAGGTGGAAATGCCGGAGACCCATCGCGAAGCAATCGTCCGCGCGGGAGGCAAGGACTACGAATGGCGCCGCATGGGCTTCGGCCAGGGCTGGGTGACCAAGGGTCGCGAGCAGAAGGCCGCCTGGCGGACCTGCACGGCGGCCTCGCGTGAGGAGGCGATGACGCAGATTCGCGAGACGCCGCTGGTGTGGGGCACCGAATGGGAACACCCGCTGGAACTGGCGCTCGATCTCGATCCCGCCCCGCAGGTGATCTTTTTCATGACCGATGGCGCGATCAGCGGCGACATGGAGGACTTCGTCCGGCGCTTCGGCCACCGGGCGAAATCCAAGGGCACGACCATCAACACCGTGGCCATGATGGAGCCGCAGGCGGAAAAGCCGATGAAAACGCTGGCGGAGCGCTCGGGCGGCCAGTTCACGATCATCCATCGCACCGGCGAGATCGAGGTGGTGCCGCTGAAATGACGGGGCCGGCTCAGGCGGGCTGCTGCTGGGTGAGGCAATGCAGCGTGCCGCCCTCCTCGACCAGGTCGAGGCAGTCGATCCCGACCACCTCGCGGTCCGGAAAAAGCTCGCGCAGGATGCCCAGCGCCCGGTCGTCATTGCGGTGCTGGCGGAAGGTGGGGACCAGCAGGCCTCCGTTCACGATCAGGAAATTGACGTACGACGCCGGTAGTACCGGAAGCCGCCAGCCGGGGACCTCGCAGGCTTCCGGCATTGGCATTTCCACGATCTCGAACGGCCGGCCGGCGGGCGTGTGAAATCCACGCAGGCGCCCGAGGTTGTCGTCCAGCACCCGGTGGTTCGGCGATTCCCGGTTGCGCTCCGTGCAGGCGACGAGGAGGTCGTCGGCGCAAAAGCGGGCGAGGTCGTCGATGTGGCCATCGGTGTCGTCGCCCTCGATGCCCTTCTCCAGCCACAGCACCTCGCGGATGCCGAGGGTGGTCCGGAGTTTCTCCTCCACCTCCGCTCGAGAGAGGTGCGGGTTGCGGTTGGAGTTCAGAAGTACGGCTTCCGTCGTAAGCAACTGGCCGGCGCCGTTGATCTCGATGGCACCGCCCTCAAGGATCATCCCGCCCTCGAAGCGCGGCAGTCCGAGCTGATCGGCGACCTGGCGGGGAATCGAATTGTCGGCGTCCCACGGAGCGAACTTTCCGCCCCATGCGTTGAACTCCCAATCGCTCACGGCCAGTTCGCCGGTCTTGCGGTGCTTGAGGAAGATCGGGCCGTGGTCGCGGCACCACACGTCATTGTGCGGGTGGGGGAAAACCTCGACCCGCTCGGGCACGGCGCGGTTTTGCAGGCAACGCTCGCGGACCTGGTCCTCGGTGCCCGGAATGGCGTTGATGCGCACCGTTTCAAAGCGGGAGACCGCCGCCGCGAGGGTGGCGAAGCGATCCAGGATGAGCTCGCGTTTCGCTCCACCCCAGTGCCGCGGATCATCCACCGGCCAGGAGATCCAGACCGCTTCCTGGGGCACCCATTCGGGCGGCATCGTGTAGTCGGAGACGTCGGGCATGGTCGGCACGTCAGTGGCTTTGGCCGCAGTGGCGGCAGCTGTCAACGACGCGGGCCCGCAAGCTGGCCTGGAGCGTGGTGGATGATGGGTCGGAGGTCATGGCAGGCATCGCCAAGGCGGCTGCCGGGGGAGGGAGGACGGCCTTCAGCTGATAGAAGGCACCGCCGGAAGCGGGCATCGAGTCGGTGAAGTGGTCGATCATGCCATCGCCCTCGGCGGCGGGACGGATCGCAGTCCAGTGGCTCAGATCGGGCGAGCGGTGGATTGAATAAAGCACTCCCGAACTGGTGGGCCACGACAGGGTAGGCGGATCGTTTCCCCGGGCGATCTCCAGACGCGGAGGAGGCAGGATTTCCCATCCCAGGTCGCGCAGGGCGGCGAGATCGAGGTCGGTCAGGACCTCGAGGTGACGGACCGTGGTCAGGGTGCAGTGGGTGGGATCCATCAGCGCGATCTGGGCTTGACCGTGCTGACGTCCGAAGCCCTCCAAGGTGACGGAAAGGACGTTGTCCGGGTTGGAGGGATTGTAACCGAGCGGGGCCTGGCAGTCGTCGTCATCCCGCCAGTGACCGGCCTCCGGATCCAGCGGCACGGCGGTTCCCCAGATCTGCATGGTGGAGCTGCCTGTGAAAACGAGGCCTCCTCCGAAGGTCGAGATCCGGCCGTCGAAGACGTCGCTGGTGCCGAAGCCCAGCACATGGCACATCTCGTGGAGAGCCACGGAAACGAAGTCGGACCGATCGTTGGCGGGCCGCCCGGCGAGGTCGAAGTTCCACGTTTCCCCGGTGTCGAAAGCGATCGAACCGCCCCAGGGGCCGATGTCGGTCGCCGGGGTGGCAGCGGCGCCCGCCTGACCGCGGAAGCGCAGCCCGTTGAGCCATCCGCTGGTGGCGGTGGCGGTGTAGCCTCCGGGGCCGCCGACCCCCACGGATCCGCCGGCAAGCGAGCGGCCCCCGACAAAGATGATAAGCGTGTCCTGAGGGACCACCATGTCCTGCAACTCGGGAGGATGGACGTATTCGCCGGTGGCGGGATGGAAAAAGCCGGGCGTCCAGGTGTTCACCCCGGTAGGGACGATGGCGGTCAGCTGGTCCTGCAACAGCGCTTCGAAGGAGTCGGCCACGGCCCGCAGGGCGGTTTTGGCTCCGGGCTGGCTGAAGAAGTCGGAGGTGTCGTAGCGGTAGTCGATCTCGATCTCCAACGCCATCGCGGGGCACGCTGCGAGGAGGAGGAGACCGACTTTCATGGACAGACGGTTCAGTGCCGCCAACGTTGGGTTAGATCACTGTAAGCGTCGATCCTGCGATCCCGGAAAAAGGGCCAGATCCTTCGGAAATCCTCCACTTCGCGGAAGTCGGCGTCGTGGTAGAGGATCTCCTCGCCGTCGGTCGATGCTTTGGCGACCAGCTGGCCGTAGGGGTTGGCGACAAACGAGCGGCCCCAGAACTCGCTTTCACCCTCGGTGCCGACACGGTTCACGGCCGCGAGGTAGCAGCCGTTGGCGACGGCGTGGCCGCGTTGTACCGTCTCCCAGGCGCAGTGTTGGGCTTCGCCGAGGGCCTCTTTTTCCTCCGGCAGCCATCCGATGGCGGTGGGGTAGATGAGGATTTCGGCTCCGCCGAGGGCCATCAGGCGGGCGGCCTCGGGATACCACTGGTCCCAGCACACGAGCACGCCGAGCCTCCCGAAGCGGGTTTCCCAAACCGGCCAGCCGGTGTCGCCGGGAGTGAAATAGAATTTCTCCTCGAAGGCGGGATCCTGGGGGATGTGGGCCTTGCGGTAGAGGCCGAGCATGGAGCCGTCGGCATCATGGACCAGGGCTGTGTTGTGGTAGAGTCCGGGGCCCCGGTGCTCGAACCACGAGGACACGATCACCACGCCCAGATCCCCGGCGAGCTGGCCCAGCCGCTCGCTGGCCGGGCAGGGGATGCGGTCGGCCAGGTCGAAATGATCGGTGGCCTCGACGGTGCAGAAGTAGGGGGTCAGGAAAAGCTCCTGGGTGACGATGATCCGGGCTCCACCTGTCGCCGCCTCGCGGATCAGCGATTCGTGATGGTCGAGGGCCTCGTCCTTGGTCGGAAAGGCGCGGGATTGAAGCAGCGCAAGTCGTGGCATGCGGACAAGTTGAACGCGGGCCGAGGCCCGCGTCCAATGATTCCCGAAACCTGAAACTTGGATGGACTCCGAATCAAAGATGGCTGACCGCCTCGGCGATCGTGAGCGATAGCTCGGGGGAGTCCGCGGAGATCTTGGTGTGGAACACCACGCGGCCGTCGGCGTCCACCGACTGGATGATTCCGCTTGAGAAATCGACGGTGACCTTGGGGCCGGCAAGTCGGGCAGCCTCGGCGGCGGAGGCGACGGCCTTGAGTGAGCCGGGCTCGAGGTCGCCGGCGGCGGAAAGCCGATCGAGGATGTCGCTCGGTCCTCCGGCCAGGATGACCGGCACCGCCTCCACCTGGGCGCTGTTGGTGCCACGGAAGCTTTCGTCGCCTTGGTGGACGAA
The DNA here is from genome assembly GCF_040362925.1 of Haloferula sargassicola. Lineage (NCBI taxonomy): Bacteria > Pseudomonadati > Verrucomicrobiota > Verrucomicrobiia > Verrucomicrobiales > Verrucomicrobiaceae > Haloferula > Haloferula sargassicola. Next base: position 113,461 of record NZ_BAABRI010000004.1, on the reverse strand, counting down.
ACGCGGGGCGATCACTCCGAGCAGCAGGATTGCGGCGGCGGAGATGGCCAGGCCCGGCATGGAAATCGCGGCACCGAGCCGGGACAGCCAGGAGGTATTGGCGGCAACCGCCGGCCGTGTCACCGCGGGGCGGGCGAAGCGGGCCTGAAGGTCCGCGTGGAGATCCGAGGGCATCAACGGTGCCGGATCGTCAGACCTCGTTCGGAGGCTGCTCCCCAACATTCGAATGACGGGGTCGAGATTGTTGTTGGGTTCAACTTCCATGGCTACTGCCTCCTATCGCGGCTTTTCCGCTAGATTTTCAAATGAAGAAATTTTTCCGGATTTTTGTTAGCGCTTCTTCGGCCTTGATCAGCAACTCGCGGCGTTTGGTCGATGGAGACGCCCCCGCGCGAAGCCCGTGCCGGGCGCAGAAGCCGGCATCGGCGATCAGTTCCTGCACCGGCGCGGTCTGGGCGACGTAGAGGGTATAAATCAGGTCCCATTCCTTGGCGGTGAGGGCTTCCCGGCATTCCGAGTAAATCCTCTCGAAGGTGGTTTGGCCGGGATCGGCGGATTCGTCCTCGAACTGGACGGGACGCTCGGGATCGCCGGTGAGGGCATCGAAGCTGTCTCCGGTGTTGGGCCGGTTTTTCTGCGCTCCCCGCCGCCGCATCCAATCGATCGCACGGAAACCGACGATCCGGGTGTGGAGGGGGATGAGTTCCTCAAACACGGTGGGGTCGAGGATGGGAGCGCCGCCGCCGGAGCGCTCGCGGGCCAATTCCACGAGGGTGTCATTGAAGACCTCTTCGGCATCGGGTCCCTTGATTCCCTTGCGGCCCAGGGTGTGCAGGGCAAGGGGGCGCAGCAAGGGCGGCAGACGGTTCCACTCCCGGTCGGCGAACGTGCCTTCGGCATCGCGTTTCTGCAGCCGGTCGAGATCGAGGTTGCGCTCGTAGCGCGGGTCGCCGGGATCGTGGTGAAGTTGGGGATCGCGGGCTTCTCGGCGTTGGGCGGCCACGATCTCGCGCCCGGTGCGGGAGATCTCTTCCAAGGCCTTGGCGGCGAATTCCGCCTCGGAGGGAAATTCGTCGTAGTCCAGCGAGACATTGCGCATCGCCCGCTCCGCCAGCCGGGCGGCCTCGGCCTCGGGCACCAGGATCCCTTCAACCGGCCGGCGCGCGCGCGCCCAGCAGGCCTCCCAGCACCGCTGCCATTGGTCGAGGGTCGCTCCTTCCAGAAGTTGGAGCTCGTTACTCATGAGAAAGCATCAAGGTTAAGATCTAGGTGCGGGTGGGTGGTTTTAACAAGATCGGTTTTCAGTCGGACCGGTGGAGCCTCTTCCTGCGGAAAAAAAACCACCCACCGGTCGCAAGCAGGAGGACGCCTGCGGCGATCCAGGACAAGATGGTGATCCTGGGGATGGGCGGCGGCAAGGGGATCGGCGGGCCGGTCTGCAGCGGACCGGACTGGCTGATGATGAAGGGCGCGTAGCGCAGGACGGAAAGCTCGAAGTCCGGATCATCTCCCCGGGGAATGAGCGAGCGCTGGGTTTCCCAAAGAGCCTGGGCGGGCCGATCCGAGGCCAGCGCGCGGAGGTAGAAATCGCGCATGAAGCGGGGAGTCGACCGGTCCGAGACCGGCCACAGGGCCACGGCCACCTCGCTGGCTCCCGCCAAGTGGAAGGAGCGGCGCAGGCCGAGCAAGCCTTCCCCCGAAACGGGGGTGCCGGCCCCGGAATCGCAGGAAGAAAGCGTGACGAGCCGCGTTTTCCCCAGAGGCAGATGGGCGATCTCCGACGGGAAGAGGATATCGTCATCCGGGAGCACCGGAGGGCCGGAAAAGGGTCTAATCGCTCCCTGATAGAGCACCAGACCCCCGGCGTAAAGGAGGTCGGAATGGACATCGAAATCGATGGGCATTCCCGCCGTGTCCGCCGCGTCGGCCAGGAAAAACGCGTGGCACCCCAGGTGGAGCACGGTGGGAGAGAAATCCGGCCGCCGCAGCGCTTCCTCCCGGGCTTCCTGGTCGCTGAAGAACAGCGAGTTTTCGGGGGCCAGCCTCCTCAGGTATCCCGACTCGCGGGCCGTACCCGGCATGTCCTCCAGCGAGGACAGAAGTTGCAGCAGGCGCGACGAATGCTCGCCGGACGGGGGAGGCTTCGGAAAGTGGGAGACCGTGATCACTTCCCAGGGAGCGGCGTCGAGCTTCCGCGTCGGCGCCGGGGCGAGAAGCTCGCGCGCGTGACCCACCGTGGTGACCTGAAGGAACCGGTGGCAGAGCGGCTCCAGGTTCTCATCCAGAAGGGCGGCCAGGGGTAGGAAGTGAAGGGCTCCATCGGGCGACCACGCCACGTGCTGGGTTCCCTCCGGCAGCAGCTCGGCGATGGGTTGCCAGAACTCGCGGTCGAGGGCCTGGAGGATGGACGTGATTTTCAGGGTGGGAGGAGCACCATCGTCGCCCGACTGCCGGCCGCCGCACCATTGGAGGCGCTCGCGCAGGGCTCCCAGCCAGCGCAGGGCCTGGTCCTCGGATCCCAGCGGCACCCACTCGGGTTTTTGATCGGGGAGGTAAAGAACCGCTCCATAGCACGCCGCCGCGCGATCCTCGTTGGGGAAATACCGGCAAACATCGGCGAAAGCGGAACCGGCCGGAAGAGCGGCCGCCACCTCGGCGGCGGTCGGAATGGCTTTCCCGGAATCGCCCAGCAGTGTGTCCAGCAGCCGGCCCTTGGAAGCGATCAGCGTCGCCGCGATCCGGGCGGGATCTTCGGTGGCGCAGGGCAGGGAAACCGGGTCGAAACGGGAAAGAAAATTGAGCCGTTCGCGCTCGGTGCCGTGATGAACCACTTCATCCAGCAGCTTGAGACCCACATCGGTCGCTTCATCGACCATCTCCAAGGCCCGCGGATCGTTCATCGCGAGGCAGACGAAGGCCAGATTGCGCCGGGTTTCCTGCACGCGCAGGTGGATCGGCTCCAGGTATTTCTCCTGCAGCGCCAGGCAGCGGTCCAGAACCTCGCGGGCCTCCTGCTGGCGCCCCTGCCGGGACAGGGCGACCCCGAGGTTGTTCAGGGGAGTGATCAAGCCGGGGTGATCCTCTCCCACGGATTCCCCCAGCAGCATCACGGCATGCTGGGACGCCATCACCGCATCGTCGAGCAAGCCGAGGTTCAGGTAGATCCAGCCACGGTTGTTGATGTAGGGAACCACCCGCAGCGGTTGGTGGGGAAAGAGTTTTTCGGCGTCCGCGGAGATGCTGTTGTACTCCTCCACCGCCTTGTCGATGTTTCCCAGTCGCAAGGTGCTCAGAGCGAGCTGGGAACGCAGGTTCAGGCGCAGCTGCGGGTCGGCGAAGTCCAGCGCCAGGGCCTCGTGCAGGGAGGCGATGGAGCGCGCATGGCTGCCCAGCGTGTAATGGTAGCCGCTCAGGTGGCCGAGCAACTGCGCCCGATCGCCCGGCGCGTCTTCAGGAATGAGGCTGAGTGCTTCTTCAAGCAGTTCCTTGACCTCGGGATAATGACCGGCCACGAGCAGGTTCATCGCCAGATGGTCGAGCGAGTGGGCCAGCGCCCTCGAGGGACCGTTCCGACGACGCTCCGCAACCACCTTCTCGAGGAGTTTCCTCGAAGTGGCAAGGTGCCCGGCGTCCTGCTCGGTGAGGGCCAGAGCTTCCCGGGCGTCGGTTATTTTCGCTGCCGGTGCCCCGGCGAAATGCCGGACCGCCTCGCGGAGGTTCTGCAGGGCCTCCGGGGTTTTTCCCAATTGCCGGCGCACGATCCCCAGCGCTTGAAGCGAGTCCGCCAGCGCGAATCGGGCATCCTTCGAGGGATGCTCCGCCAATTCCTTCCTCCAGTCGGCGACCAGCCCCGACAGGTCCTGTTCCGCCGCCGCGGGGTCGCTCAGATCTAGATCCTCCGAAGCTGCGATCTTCGCCGGGCCGGCCAACCCGACGAGCCAAAACATGCCGACGAGACAGGGGAGGCACCTGCCGCCCAGGCCTTGAAATGAAAAACGAAGTCGCCTGCTTGCCATCGGAGTCGCGGATCCCAAGCGGCGGGCAAAAAAGCAGCCACCCGTCGTTGGAGTTAGTATTCAACTCCAAGAAATCGGGAAACCCCATGTTTTTCTCTCCACCCGTCCATGGGGATTCTACGAAAAAGCCGGAATCCCCGAGGGATTCCGGCTGATGGGAAAGGACAGGCTTGCTGCGGGGCCGAAGCTTATTCGAACTGAACTTCGAGGCAGTAGGAGGCCGATGCCGCGGTGTCGTTGAAGGAAACCTCCACCGGCACCCTGCCATTGACGACGCTCCCCAAGGTGATCGTGCCCGTGGGCGCGGCATCCCAGGTGTCGGCGGATTTTTCCTTCAATACCCGCCAGTACCCGCCGGCGGCGAGGCGGGTGACATCTCCCGCGGCCAGGGTCCCTTGGGGGACCGAGAAGGAGAGCGTGGACCGGGATCCCTCCCGCTTCAGCTTGAGGCTGACGGGGATGCTGGTGCTGTCCGACCAGTCGGTGCCGAAGAACGCCTCGACCTCGTTGGGGGCGCCATCGTAGTCGATGTCCTCCGGAACCGGGATCTGAAGAATGGAAATCGCGCCAGCGGCTAGGCGGCCTTTCAGGGTCGCTTCCAGCTCCTGAGGGGTGGCCTCCGGATCGGCCGAGAGTTCGAGCAGGGCGGCTCCGGCGGCGATGGCGGTGGCGGGGCTGGTGCCATTCATCAGGCTCGTCTGCCCGGCCCCGGGATTGGCGGGGTTCAGGCAGCGGACATTCTGGCCCGGGCAGTAGAAATCCACCGCAGAGCCGTAGTTGGAAACGGAGTAGCGGAGGTTGCTCGAAGTGCTGGCACCGACACAGATCGCTCCCTGCACCGTGCCATTCGATGCGGGGGTGTAGTTCGAGGCGCTCGCGCTGTTGTTCCCGGCGGAAAAGACCACCGTCATTCCTTCGTGGAGCGCCTCGGCCACGGCGGCGTTGACCAGATAGCTCTGCCCCGGCGCACTGGCGGCGCAGCAGATCACGGCAGGCACATCCGGGTGCTCCGATTGATAATCGACCGCCTTGTAGATCGCGTTGGCAAGATCCCCGGTGCTCGTCGTCGCCGTTCCGTTCATCAAGTTGATGTTCACCACCTGGATCGGCGTCGAGGGAGCGATGCCCGCCTCGCTGCCGGCGATGATCGAAAGCATCTTGGTGCCGTGATCGACCGTCGGACTGGAGGACCCGCCTTCGTAGAGGGCCTCGTAGTGCTCGAACACGAGGTTCGGATTCTTGTTGAACCAGGCGGAGGAGTTGTCGACCGCCGAGTCGAGGAGATACAGACGGACCGGGGTCTTCGGTTCCGGGTAGGCGTATCCCGTGTTGGAGGCGGTGTAGGTGATGTCATTCATTCTCGCTGGCGCCCAACCAGCTGTCGGATTCCATCCCTGGAGTTCCACCTGAAGGGCCTCCGATGCTGCCGGAATGATGGGAATCGGATGGGCGTTGACGCCGGGCAGGAAGCCCAGCACGACGAGGGTGCGTAAGTATCGAGACATGACGGCGTGTGTGTTGTTAGCCGCCGTGTTGTGTATGTGTTAAACCATTAGAAGTCTAGATGTTTGTTGTAACTTAAGCTTCTTGTATACTATCATTTAAGAGATAAAACAATAAACTGGATTGCAATGTTTGCCCGAAAAACGGCAAACATTGAGTTGCCGACCTGTCGGATGTTCCGCGACATTGAATTATTTGCCGATCTTTACGCTGGGACCGGAAACCGCCGTGACAGCAACAAAAAGCCCGGACGCGAAGGCGCCCGGGCAGGAGGGTGGGGAAACCGGTCCCCGCAAAAACTCAGCTCAGCGGAATGCGCAAACCCAGGAGGGTGGTCACCGCGCCGGTCATGATCGGGGCCAGACTCATCGGGTCGTGAGAGACATTGCACGCATATTGAAAAAATGCGCGATGTCCTTCGGTGGGAAAAAGGAGCTCCGGAACGGTCAGCGCCAGCGATCCGAGGATGGCGGGCAGGGTGGAGCAGATCATGATCGCCGCCTGCGCCCCGCTGTAGCGGGCTTGGATGACGGCTTTGGGACCTTCAACGAAGGTTTCCTTCATGCCGTGGACCACACGGTGGCGGTGCAGGTTCGGCCGCGGCCGCTGACCTGCGCAGAGGTATTGGCTCGGGATGGTGGACAGCATACTGCTTCAATCGCCCCACCCGGCGACCGCTTCCACACAAATCCAAGGTTTGCGTATATTACACCCTTACGTAAATCCGTGGGGCTCTTGCCGCGCGGATCTCAGTCCGACCGCTTGGAGATCTCCCAGATTTCCACAATCTGGTTGCGTTCGGGGATCCGGGAGGAAAAGCGGTCGGTTTGACCGAGGTAAGCGGCCTGGACCTTCTGGGAACGATCCTTGGCTCCATTGAGCATCCGCGCGACGTTGGTGGCGCGGTTGGAGGAAAGGGCGCGGTTGGCATCGACATTACCGGTTTCCGAAGCGTACCCGACGACAAAGAGCATGGCGTTTTTCGGCGCTTGGCGGGCGATTTCGGCCAGCTCCTGGTCGAGCGGCGGAGCCACGTCGGCGGAGCCGGTGGCGAAGGTGCAGGTGCGCATGACGTTGGCGCCGAGCTTGGCGCCAAAGCGGCTGTAGGCGGTGGAGATTTCCGAGTCGGCCTTGCCTTCGAGATCCTGGAGCGCCTGATAGAGAGCGACGGCCTCGGGCCGGATCTCCGATGCGGTGCCGGCGAAAATGGTCGCCTCGTTGAGTTTCTTCACCAGCTCGCTGATGCGGCGGTGGAGTTCCGTGTTTTCCGACTCGGAGGCGGCGAGCCGCTCCCGCAGCGACTGGGGCACCTCCCGGGCCTCGGCCAGGTCCTTTTCCAGCGCGGTGATCCTCGCCCGGGCGGACTCCAGATCGGACTTGAGCGTGGTGGCGTAGGAGGCGTCCATCATCGCCTTGTCGAGATCGCTCTTGGCGGAGCCGAGAAGGTCCCTCAGACGCTTCTGGTCCTTCAGCGCGCTGACGCTTTCCTCGCGCAACCGGTCGATTTCCGAATCCTTCTCCTGGATGAGAGACTCGAAGCTCTGGGCCAGGGCCGACAGGGTGGAGGCGTCTTCCTTGATTCGCGCCGAGACCTGCTCGGCCGTTTCCACGGACTGCCCCGAGGCGATGGGCTCGAGCCCGAGCGACACCCGGGTGCGATTCAGCTCGGCGCGGCGGGTTTCCAGGTCGGCCTTGAGGGAGGCCATGCCGGTGCTCTCATAGGGCTCGGTGCCCGATGGCTGCCGGGGGACGAAATTCTGGAAAATCAGGACGCCCAGCAGGGTGATGATGATGAAGCCGATCACCGCCACGGCCGGGGAGACGACCGAGGACTTGGTCGCGGGCTCGGTGACGGTTTCCTCGCCGGCGGCGTCGTCGTCGGTGCCGGCAGGGGCCGACTCGAGGTTTTCGTCGTCGGAGACGGAGGCTTCGGAATGCGGGTCGTCGGGCATCGGATCAGGTGTGGAGATTCAGGAGGTCTTCGGGCCGGGTCACCAGGTGCTCAGGCTTTTCCATCAGCAGGGCCTCGGGCGAATTGAAGCCCCAGGTCACGGCGGCGACGTGGATGCCGGCCTTGCGCGAAGCCTTCACATCGCGGATTTCGTCGCCGACGTAGAGCATTTCCTCCGAGGCGAGCGAGAACGTTTTTCGGATCGCACGCAGGTGCTTGGCTTTTCCCGTGAGCTTTGAGGTCGAGGAGATGAAGTCGAACAACTCCCGAAGCCCGTGGGACCGCAGGAAAAGATCAACATTGGTGGGCGCATTCGAGGTGAGAATGCCGAACGAGTGGCAGCGCTGGCGGAGGGAGGGAAGGATGCCCGCCATGCCCTCGATCAGAGGGAGATGCATGATGTTTCCCCGCATGAGCGTCGTGCCACGGGCGATCAGGCCGGGGACCCGGCGTTTCGGGATCGACAGGTGCTTGATGAGTTCCTTCAGCGAGAAATGGCGAAGGCCCGGCAGTTCCTCGGAAGTCACTTGGCGCAGCCCGAGTTCCGGCGCCATTTCATTGAAAATCCGGCGGCTTTCCTCGAGCGTGTCCGCCAAGGTGCCGTCGAAGTCGAAAATAATCGTCCGGTAAGCCATCCGCCCGAAGGGGAAACGCTGGGTCAGGGACCGCCAAGGAAAATCAGGGCCGGGCGAGCGGCAGATTGGGATCGATCGGCTCGCTGAGGGGCGAGCTGCGGCCTTCCGCGTGGCGCAACAAGGCCGCGAACCCGATCATTGCCGCATTGTCGGTGCACAGCCCCGGATCGGCGGTGAGCAATCGATAGCCGGCCTGCTCGCACGCCCGCTGGAAATCCCGCCGCAAGGTGGAGTTCAGCGACACCCCGCCTGACAGGGCGATGGTCCCCCGCCCGGCATGACGGGCGGCTTTCAGGGTTTTCGTGACCAGCACGTCGATCACGGCCTGCTGGAAGCTGGCACAGAGGTCCGGCAGGTCTTCGGGCCGCGGGGTGCCGGACTCAGGATGGCGGTCGGTCAAGGTGTAGAGCACCGCGGTCTTCAGGCCGGAGAAGGAAAAGTCGAAGCTCCGGTCCTTCAGCATCGAGCGCGGGAAATCAAAAGCCGTCGGGCGGCCCCCCATGGCGGTTTTTTCGATTTCCGGACCACCGGGGTAGGGGAGGCCCAGCATCTTCGCCACCTTGTCGAAAGCCTCGCCCGCGGCGTCGTCGCGGGTGGTGCCGAGCTTGCGGTAGCGCCCCGGGCCTTCGACATCGAGCAGCAGCGTGTGGCCTCCGGAAACAATCAGGGCCACGTGCGGCGGGACCTCGCCGAGGCCGACAAACGGCGACAGCAGGTGGCCCTCGAGGTGGTTGATGGCAAGGAATGGCCTGCCGGCCGCGGCAGCCATGGCCTTGGCCGCGGTGGCCCCCACGAGCAGGGACGAGGCCAGCCCGGGGCCCGAAGTGGCGCTGTAGGCATCGATGTCCTCGACGGTGACGCCGGCGTGTTCCAAGACCTGCTCGACCAGTGGCCGCAGGTGCAGCGAGTGGTTGCGCGAGGCCAGCTCGGGAACGACCCCGCCGTAGACGCGATGCAGCTCGATCTGGCTGGCGATTTCCGAGGCCAGAATCGCCGCCGGGCCGCCCGGACGCCCGCGGAGAATGGCGACGGCGGTTTCGTCGCAGGATGATTCGATGGCGAGGATGATCGGCATGGGCGAAATGCGAGCATCTTCAGCGACCCGGCGCCTGGCAAGGCGGATGGAATCGCTTCCCGCACCCATGCCTCCCTCTCACTCCGCCACTGCAGCTTCCTCGTGGGTGGGCGCCACCTCGGTTTGTTCGTCCGGCTTCCTCAGCAGAGTCGCGAACTCGCCGGCCCAATCCTCGGCCTTCGGATGGTCGACGTATTTTTCCAAATGCTGGAACATCCGAAGCGCGGCGCCCCGTTCGTCGCCGGCCTCGTAGACATCGACCTCCATTTTCCAAAGCAGCTCGGGATACGTCTCGGCGATGAACTTGTCCATTTCCGGCGTCCGCAACGCGTCCTTCATGCCCACCCGGTTCGGTCCGTCCTCGCCGCGCTTGCGGCGCGTCCACGTTTCACGGCCGTCGATTTCCTGCTGGATCCTTCTCATCCACATGGCCCGGAGTCCATCGGTGCTCTCCGGCTTGCGCAGCGGCGGGAGCAGGACCTTGTCGTAGACCGCCTCCAGATCCACGGGCGACATCGGCCAGTCGTCCACCTGCACGTCGGTGATCTCATAGGCGCGGGCGAAGACGGTGCCGGTGACGCCCTGACGGAGGGTTCGTTCCTCGTCCTTGAGCAGATTCAGATCGGAAAACACATCATCCACCGCCGCTCCGGCCTGGTCCGCGAACCTCGTCGGCGGGCCGTGCGAGGCGACCTGCAGGGTCAGGATCAGCCAGCGCAGCTGGTGGCGTAGAGCCCGCTTGAAGCCCATGCTCTTCAGGTGGTCCGACTCCTTGCGCTTCCACTCGCGGAAATCCTGGCTCTTCTTGTATTGGTCCTCGAAGTCGACCTTTTCAACGCACTTCAGGTAGAGGTCCATGGCGGCCTCCTCGCTGCCCGCGCCCTCGCGGAAAGCCGCCACCGCCATGCTGAAACGCGCCTCGACCTTGGCGTCGGCGGCGTCCTGGATCTTTTTCAGTTTGTCCAGCAACGCCTCCCGGTCCGATTGCGTCAGGGACTGGGCCGACAGGCCGGTCGCGAGACTGAGGAGGATAGGCAGCAGGAAACGAAGGCGCATGGGGGTTCTCGAAACTAGGATTTTTCCCTCAACGCCGGCAGCCGGGCAAAGCTTTCAATGCCGGTTGCCGCAAGTGTCAGTGCGGGAGGGTCTTGAGCGCCGCCTGGACCACCGGATCGGTCCAGCCGTCGAGCCGCGACAGCTCCTGCGGCGTCAGGCTCCCGCGGCGAAACGACAGCCCGATTTTCTCGCGCGCGGCGTCATCGGTTTCCACCGGCACGTCCGGGGTGATGCCCACGCCATGCGGGGTGCGGCCGCTGGGCGTGTGGTAGGTGGCGATGGTCAACCGCAGCGCGGTGCCGCCGCCCATCGGGATGATGTTCTGCACGGAGCCCTTGCCGTAGCTGACCTCGCCGACGATCTCGGCGCGGTCCAAGTCCTGCAACGCGCCCGAGGTCAGCTCGGAAGCGGAGGCCGAGCCGCGGTCGATGAGCACCGCCATGGGGTAGCCGCGCTGGCGCCGTTGACGCTCGGGCGTGGTGAAGGTGTCGATGACGCCCTCGCGACCGCGGGTGGTGACGACTTCGGTTTCCGGCGGCAGGAACAGGCCGAGAATCTTCACCGTGGCGGAAAGCGAGCCGCCGGGGTTGCCGCGGAGGTCGAGGATCAAGCGCTGCATGCCGGTGTCCTCCATCTCGTCGAGCGCGGCCTCGATTTCCCGCGGCGCGGCGGCGGTGAACTCGGCGAGGCGCAGGTAGCCGGTGCCGGTTTCGTCGATCAGGTGGAAATCGGTGACCGCACGGGTCGGGACGGCGTGGTGGGTCAGCTCGATCTCGATCGGCTTCGGCTCGGCGGGCGACTTGAGCTTCAGCTTCGCCGTTTCGCCGGCCGCCTTTTGAAGCGAGCCGAGGATTTCGTCCAATGGTCGGCCGACCGTCCCGTGGCCGTCGATTTCCAACAGCGCGGATCCGGGCAGCAGAGAGGCCGCCGACGCGGCGGATCCTGGCAGGACCTGGGCGAGGTAGGGTCCGTCATCGCGCCAGCCGAGAACCATGCCGAGCGAGGGGACGGCGGGGTCGAGCTCGGGGTTGGCCTTCATCATGGCGGCCATTTCCGGGTGGATGAAGGACGAGTGGGGATCAAGCGAGGCCAGCATGCCTTCGAGCGCGTGGTTGACGAGGCGGTCGTAGCCGAGCTTGTCGACGTCGATGTGCCGCTCCCGGACCTGTTCGAGAACCTCGATGAAACGCTCGATCGCCGGGTAGGCGGCCTCGTCGGGATCCGGCGGGGACTGGGCGAGGAGCGGGGTGGCGAGGAGGAGGATGAACAGGCAGCGCACGAGCGAAAGCGTGAGGGATCGTGCGGAGGACGGCACGCTGAAAGCGCATGCTCCTCCCGCAAACCTGGAGGTTCGCGCCACTCAGGCGTGCCGCTGCAACCAGGCGGCGGCGTAGCCGCAGATCGGGTGGATCGTGAGGTCGCGCGCGCGGGCGAAGTCGACGACGCCCTGCATGAGCCGGCCAGCGGCGCCTTGGCCGCGCAGAGCCGGGTCGGCCTCGACGTGCGGGATCACCAGCACGTCGCCCTCGATCCGGTAGTCGGCGAAGGCGAGCTTGCCTTGCTCGACGAGTTCGAAGCGCTGGCGGTCGGTGTTGTCGGTGACTTCCGACATGGTTTACGGGCGGGTCAGCCAGGTCTGGGCTTCGGTTTCCTCGTCGAGGGTGAAGGCCTTGATTTCGAGGCCGGGCAGCAGCTTGCCCTCCCATTCGCTGATTTTTCGAATCCAGTCCTTTTCCGCCAGGATCGCGGCCCGGCGGAAGCGTCGCATCAGGCGCAGCATCTTCGGCATGCGGGAGATTTCGATGGCGATGGCGTGCGGAGTGGGGATTTGAAAATCCTCGACGCGGTAGAGCAGCGTTCCGTTTTCGATGCCTTCGGACTGGGCGCAGAATTCATCCAGCACCGCGTGCATGCCTTCGGCATCGAGCTGACCGCCAAAGGTCATGTCGAGGTGGTTGCCGGTTCGGTGGATCTTGAACATGCGAAATCTTCGCATTGAAATTCAACCCGCGCAAAGCGGGCTTTCACCGTCGCCGACGGAAAATCAGGGCCAAACCAGTGAGAGCGAGAAACGCCGTGGACGGCTCGGGCACGGCAAGAATGCCCGTGTTTTCGGTGATCCAGGGGAAGAATGAGTCGAGGTAAGTCGCCCCGCTGACCGCGCCGTAGCGGCTGTTGGTGCCCTGCGGGCGGCTATCGAGGGTGCTGCGGAAACTGGTGATGCCAATAAGTCGCGGCACGCCGTCGATCATGACGAAGACGCCGCCGCCGCTATCGCCGGGCGCGACACAGCCCTCGAGCGCGCTGGGTGTGGGATCGGAGCCGGGGGAATTGTCGGCGTCGAGGCCGCTGTCGAAGTCGGCGAGAATGGCGGTGCCGGGAAGACCTTCGTAGTCGGGATGGTCGCCGAAGACATCGATGACGTTGGTAAAGGCTCGAAGCTCGATGAGCGACGGGCTGGCGCCGGAGCTGCCGTCTCCGGTGAAACCGGTGCCGACCCAGGTCGCGTCGAGGCCGAGGACGTCGGTCGGCGTGCCGAATTGATACAGGGTGGCCGCCGGGACGTTGCCGACGGAGGTTTGGAGGAGGAGCAGTCCGAGATCGGAGTTGGGGAAAGCGAGGTCCGGATGAATGATGCTACTGGAAACGGCGTAGGTGCTGCCGCCGATGGTGAAGGAGCCGCCGGCTTTTCCCTGTGCGACGTGGCCGGCGGTGAGCACCCAGCGGTCTCCGATGAGGACGCCGGAACCTTGCAGGCCGCTGCCGGCAATGGTGCCGACGGAGGTGTAGGGCGCCGCGAGGTCGCGCGACAGCTGGGGATCAACGGAGTCGAGCAGCGTGGACGCGGACGCCGTGGCGACCATGGAGGCCGCAAAAACAAGTCGATTGAGCACGGCGCTTTCTACAGGCAACCCGAATCTGGAGCTAGGCTTTCTCTTTGAGAAGTGTCTGCGAAAGTGCGTAGCCGAGTTTGTCGGGGGCTTTGCCGTTGGAGCTGAGGAGCTGCTCGCAGCGGTGGATGCCGCGGTCGCAGATGTATTGGGCGATCTGGATCGAGCGCTTGTCGCCGAGCTGATGGGCGCGGGCGGCGGAGAGGCTGAGGGTGAGCAGCTCGGCGGCGGTGTCGACGAGGCGGCCGAGAAGGAGCTGTTGGCGGTCGAGCTTGGGACCGTATTTCGCCATCGAGTGGAAGATCGCGCGCGCCAGCCGGCGGCTGAGCGAGGCGGTCTTTTTCATCGAAGCCTTGAGGCCGGCGTCGAGGTCGTAGGGGATCTTGCCGGACCGCGGCAGCCACTTTTGCGGATACCAGGCGGCGTAGTGGAGGCCGGCACCGACGGCGGTTCTGGCGCGTTCGGACATCGGCTTGCGGGTATCGAGCGCGGCGGCGCCGCGGCGCAGGTGGGGATCGAGCGCCTCGCGGGCGATGAAGAGATGCATGATCTCGGTCGAGCCCTCGAAGATCGTGTTGATGCGGGAGTCGCGCAGCAGGCGCTCGATCGGGTCGGGCTTCTCGCCGCGGTTGCGCAGCGAGTCGGCGGTCTCGTAGCCGCGACCGCCCTTGATCTGCATGGTGGAATCGACCCCGCGCCAACCGGCTTCGGTGCCCCACAGCTTGGCGATCGCGGCCTCCATGCGGATGTCGGCCGAATGGTCTCGATCGACCAGTGCGGAGGTGAAAAGGACGAGGCTCTCGGTGGCGAAAGCATCGGCGGCGAGGTCGGCGAGCTTGGCGGCGATCGCGGCGTGCTTGCCGATTTCCTGGCCCCACTGGACGCGGCTGCCGGCCCAGTCGAGCGACATCTCGAGGCAACGGTCGAGCAGGCCCACGCAGGCCGCGGGCAGCGTGAGGCGGCCGGTGTTCAGCGTGGTCAGTGCGACCTTGAGGCCCTTGCCGACGCCGCCGACGACGTTCTCGTTCGGCACGCGGACATCGGTGAAGCGGATCACGCCGTTGTAGAGCGCCTTGAGGCCCATGAAACGGCAGCGCGTCACGATCTCGACGCCGGGCTGGTTCGTCTCGACGATGAAGGCGGTGGTGGCGTGCGGTTTTTCCTCGGTGGGCGTGCGCGCCATGACGATGACGGCGTCCGACTTGAGGACGTTGGTGCACCAGAGCTTTTCGCCGTTAAGCAGCCAACTGTGGCCATCGTACTTCGCCTCGGTCTTCATGCGTGCGGGATCGGAACCGACTTCCTTTTCCGTGAGAGCGAAGGCGGAAATCGAGCCGGCGGCGCAGCGGGTGAGGTATTTCTTCTTCTGCGCCTCGGTGCCGAAGACGAGAAGAGGCTGCGGCAGGCCGATCGACTGGTGGGCGGAAAGCAGGGCCGTGAGATTCCCGCAATGCCGGCCGAGCAGCATGGCGGCGCGCGAGTAGTTGGTTTGCGAAAGCCCGAGCCCGCCGTATTCCTTCGGGATCTTGATGCCGAAGGCACCGAGCCGGGCGAGGCCTTCGATGACGGAGTCCGGGATCTCGCCGTCGCGGTCGATGGCGTCGGGGTCGGTTTCGTTTTCGAGGAAGGTGCGGAGCTTGGAAATGAACTCGTCGCCGGCGGCGCGTTCGTCGGCCGGCTGTTCGGGGAAGGGGAAGATGAGCGAGAAGTCGGGCGTGCCGTTGAAGATCGAGGCGGCGAAACCGGAAAGCTCGCGGGTATCGCGCGAGGACTCGGCGAGTTCGAGCGCGGCGCGCTGGCCTTCGCTCATGTTCGAGGTGTCGATGAGGGAGTCGCTCATGGGATTTCAGATTTGAGATTTCAGATTTCAGATTTGCATGGGGCCGCCGCGGAAGGGGGCGAAGCCGGTGCCGAGGACCATGGCGAGGTCGATGTCGTCGGCGGACTCGGCGATGCCCTCGTCGAGGCAGCGCCGGGCTTCGTCGGCCATCAGGCCGGCGAGGCGGCTTTGGAGGTCGCGCGGGGCAGGCTCCGAGCCGGTGCGCAGGCTGAGGGCTTTGGGCGAGGGTTCGTGGCCGTTTTTTCCGTAGCGATAGAAGCCCTTGCCGGACTTGCGTCCGAGGTGGCCGGCCTCGACGAGCTTCTCGGCGATGGCGGGGACGCGCATGCGGTCGGGAAAGGCGGCGGCGAGGGTGTGGGCGACGTGCGCGGCGACGTCGAGGCCGACTTCGTCGAGCAGGCGCAGCGGCCCCATCGGCATGCCGAAGTCGAGCATGGCGTCGTCGATGACCTTCGGGTTGCCGCCCTTTTCGAAGATCTCGGCGGCCTCGACGAGGTACGGGAGGAGGATGCGGTTGACGAGAAAGCCGGGCGAGTCCTTGACCAGCACGGGCATCTTGCCGATGCGGCGGACGAAGGCGATGGCGGTGGCGATGGCTTCGTCGGAGGTCTGGTCGGTGCGCACCACCTCGACCAACTGCATGCGGTGGACGGGGTTGAAGAAGTGGAGGCCGAGCAGGCGCCACGGGTTCTCGATCGAACCGGCCAGCTCGCGGATCGGCAGGGCGGAGGTGTTGGTGGCGAGGAGGGTGTCGTGCGCGGTGCGCTGCGAGAGGTCGGCGAAGATCGTCTTCTTGATCTCCAGCTCTTCGGAGGCGGCCTCGATGACGAGCTGGCAGCGGTGAAGCGGGACGGGCCTGGCGGTGGCGTGGATGCGGTCGAGCCCGCGGGCGGCCTCGGTGGCGGAGAGGATGTGCTTTCTACGGGAAGTGTCGTAGTTCTTCGAAATGCGCGCCATGCCGGCGGCGACGGCCTTTTCCGAAATGTCGCGGAGGACGACGTCGATGCCGCGGGTGCTGAGCCAGTAGGCGATGCCGGCACCCATGACGCCCGCGCCGATGACGGCGGTGCGCTGGATCTCGCGCGGCTCGGCCTCGGTGTAGCGGTGCTTCTTGGCGCGCTCGGTCAGCTGGAAGAGCCGCATCAGGCTGGCGGTCTCGGGGCGGCGGGCGAGGTCGAGGATGGCTTCCTTTTCCCGGGAAAACGACGCGTCCTTCGAGCCGGAGACGGCGCGGCACATGACGTCGAGCGCGGCCGGCTGGGCGGGGTAGAGTCCGCGGGTCTTGTCCTCGAGGTCGTCGCCGGCCTTCTTGCGGATGACGGCGACGGAGACGGGGTTGTGGGCGAGGAAATGGGAGGGCTCGGAGCGCTTGCCGTTTTTCAGGTAGCCGAGGGAGTGGGACTCGAGGTGCTCGCGCGGCACGACGGCATCGACGAGGCCCTTGCGGCGGGCGGCTTCGGGCTTGAGGAGTTTCCCGCCGAGGACCAGTGGCAGGGCGGCGGGCAGGCCGACGAGGCGCGGCAGGCGGGTCGAGCCACCCCAGGCGGGAAGGATGCCGAGCTTGGTCTCGGGCAGGCCGATGCGGGTCTTCGACGAGTCGGAGGCGACGCGCCAATCGCAGGCCAGGGCGAGTTCGTAGCCGCCGCCGACGCAGGCGCCATGGATGGCGGCGACGGTGGGGATGCGGAGTTTTTCGAGCTGGTTGAAGACGCGGTGGCCGAGGTCGATGAGGGATGCGAGTTCGTCGCCGCTGGCCGAGGAGAGGGTCTTGAGGTCGGCGCCGGCGATGAAGATGGAAGGTTTGGCGGAGCGGAGGAGGAGGCCCTTGAGCGAGTTGTCGGCGGCGATCTGTTCGAGCTGGGTGGAGAGTTCCTCCAGCGTGGCGCGGTCGAAGATGTTGGCGGACGAGCCCTCGCGATCGAAGAGAAGGGTGGCGATGCCGTGGGTGCTTGTTAGCGAAATGTTCATGGCGCTCCTTGTTAGCGTTCGAGGAAAAGGGCGGCCCCTTGGCCGCCGCCGATGCAGAGGGTGCAGAGGGCCCGGTGGGCATTGAGTTCGCGGAGTTGGTCGAGGGCGGTGAGGATGAGGCGGGCACCGGTGGCACCGACGGGGTGGCCGAGGGCGATGGCCCCACCGCGGCGGTTGAGCTTTTCCGGCGGGATGTCGAAGCCGGACTTCGATAGCTCTTTCAAGACGGCGATGGCCTGGGCGGCGAAGGCTTCGTTGAGCTCGACGAGTTCGGCGCTGTGGGGGTCGATGCCGCGCTGGCGGAGTCGCTCGATGGCGTGGACGGGGCCGAGGCCCATGCGGGCGGGGTCGCAGCCGGCGTAGGCGTAGCCGGTGATGCGGGCGAGGGGCTGGAGGCCGAGGCGGTTGGCGGCGGACCCGCTGCCGACGAGCAGGGCGACGGCGCCATCGGTGACCTGCGAGCTGTTGCCGGCGGTGACGGTGCCTGTGCGCTTGTCGAAGATGGGCCGTAGTTTCGCGAGGCGCTCGGGGGTGGAGTCGTCGCGGATGCCGTTGTCGGAGGTGACGGCCTTGCCGTTGACGTAGACCGGGGAAATCTCGGACTTGAGGGCGTCCATGGCGTTGAGGGCCTTGCGGTGGGACTCGGCGGCGAAGGCGTCCTGCTCGCTACGGGAGATGTCGTACTCGCGGGCGAGCAGCTCGGCGGTGTCGCCCATGATCATGCCGGAGACGGGGTCGGTGAGGCCAAGCTGGAGCCCGATGCGGGGCTTGAAGTCGGCGGTGTGGAACGAGGTCAGGGCGGAGAGCTTCTGGCCGAGCGACTTCGCGCGCTGGAGGCGTGCGAACTTTTTCGCCGTGGCGTGGGAGTAGAGGAGCGGGATGCGGGACATGCTCTCGGTGCCGCCGACGAGAAACAGGTCGCCATGACCGGCGGCGGCGCGCTGGGCGGCGGTGGTGACCGCCTCCATGCCCGAGGCGCAGTTGCGGTGGACGGTGGCGGCGGGGACGTGCTCGGGAACGCCGGCACGAAGGGCGATGACGCGGGCGATGTTGGCGGCATCGGCCGGCTGGGCGACGCAGCCGAAGATGACTTCGGAGATCTCGCCGGGATCGATGCCGGACTGGGTGAGCACGGCGCTGGCGGCGTGACGGCCAAGGTCGGCGGCATCGAGCGGGTCGAGATCGCTGCCCATGCGGCAGAAGGGGGTGCGGGTGCCGGCGAAGATGTAGAAAGGAGACATGGGAAGATTGAAGATTTGAGATTGAAGATGCAGGCTGAAGCCTGAGTTCCGATCGGGTCAGTGGTCCTTAGGGCGGTGGTCGACGACTTTCTGTTCCTTGAGTTCCTTGCCGACGCCTTGCATGCGGCGCATTTCGTCCCAGCTGTGGAAGGCGATGCCGTTGGGCGAGAACTCGGTGGCCTTGCGGAAGCGTTCCTCGATGCGATTTCGGAGTTCGTCCTTGCCAATGCCGTCGAGCGGGACGGCGTGAACGAGGACCTGGTCGCCGCCGAGCGGGTCGTCGTCTTTTTTGCGAAGCTCGATCTGCCAGGCGCCAAGTCCGTCGGTGTCGTCGAGGAGGTTTTCGAGCGCGTTGAAGTCGACCTGAGTGCCCTTGAGTTTGCCGATGTTGAGGCGGCGGATGTCGGAGACGCGGGAGATTTTTCCCATCAGGCGCGGGCAGGTGCGGCCGCAGTAGGGGCAGGGCTCGCGGGTGATGCCGCCATCGATGAGATCGCCGGTGCGGTAGCGGAGGACGACGGTGCCGCGGGCGTCGAGCGGGGTGTAAACAATCTCGCCCGGTTGTCCGTCGGGGACGCGCTCGCCGCTCTCGGGGTCGATGATTTCCACGAATCCCATGTCGGGGTAGGTGTGGAAACCGGAGGGCTCGGCACCGGCCTCGGGCGGCATGCACTCGGTCCAGGCGATCTTGGCCTCGGTGAAGCCGTAGGTGGACATGATGCGGACATCGGTCGCGCCGAGGTCCTTGCACAGCGCGGTGAGCTTGCGGCGCATGCCGGTGGGGACTTTTTCGCCGCCGAGGACGATGCGCTTGAGCTTGGTCCACTCGGAGCCGTTTTCCTCGCCCTCTTGCAGGAGGTGGTAGAGGAAAGTGGGCATGGCAATGATCGAGTCGGGGTTGATCTTGTCGATCAGGCGGATGTTGCCCTCGGTGCCCATGGTTTTCCCGCCGCCGGTGGAAAGGACGAAGGTGGTGAAGCCGAGGCCGGCGTAGTGGGCCTGCCAGAAGGCGAGGTGGGGCGCGAAGGGAAAGGCGTTGATGTGGCGCCAGTCGTCCTGCGCGCCGCAGAGGACCATCAGGCGGCGGCCGCCTTCCTCGAGCCGGGTGAGGTCGTGCTTGGTGTAAAGGAAGGGGACCGGGGCGGCGGAGCGGCCGGTGGTGCTGGTGAGCAAAATGGGGCGCAGTTCCTCGGTGAGCACCTTTTTCACGCCGTGCGGTCCGTGGAGGACGACGCGTTTGAGGGTGGACCATTGCTTTTTGAGAACGTCCTCGTCCGGGATGACGACGAAGTCGCGCGGGTCCTCGATGTGGCTTTTCCGTGTGAAGGGGATCTGCGCGAGGTCGTCGATCGTGTGGATGGCGCGCGGGTCGATGCCCATCTCCTCAAACTGCTTGCGGTAGTAGGCGACGAAAGGAACGACGCGGTCGCGCAAGTACGGCGTGAGTAGTTGATTCTGATGGTGGGCGATCTCGTCAGGCGACGCGGTCTCCCACCAGTCCTTCGCGGTGGGTTTCATGGGCTTGATCGATGGGTTCGAGGAGGGCGCGGATGTCATCGAGGCGGCGGGTGGCGACCTCGCGGCCGGCTTCGATGAATTTTTCGAAATTCGAGTAGTCGTGCCACAAAGCGGCGGTGTGACCGGGGTGCAGGCAAAGGTCGGCGCGGGCGATCGAATCGTGCGCGAGGCGGATCTGGGCGGCACGGATGCTTTGGCGGAAGGTGTCGATGGCGTTGCCGGGAGCCATCAGGTTGAGGTTGCGGTTGAGAGCGGCGGTGGCGCGTTTCCAAAGCGGCGGATCGACGGGCTCGTCGCCGACGTTGGCGAGCCCGGCCTCAATTTCCTCGAAAGTCGGGACGACCGAGACGGCGACGATGCGGTCGACCTGGCCGTATTTCTGAAGGGAGCCGACGGGGACGGGCTCGACCACGCCGCCATCGACACAGCGGTGGTCGCCGAGTCGCACCGGCGCGATGATGCCGGGCATGGCACAGGAGGCGTGGACGGCATCCACCAGCGAGCCGCTGCGGAGGACGAGGCGCTCCTTGGTGTCGATGTCGACCGTGACGACGAGCAGGCGGCGTTCGAGATCCTCGAAGGTGAGGTCGCCAAGCGACTGGGCGAGGTGGGCCTTGGCTTTGAGTCCGTGAAAGAGGCCTTTCATCGGCGGCACGATCGGATCGGCGAGCTTCCAGAGCTGGCGCCGGTCGTGCATTTCCGCGGCGAGCTCCTCGAGGTCTTTTCCAGAGAAACCGGCGGCCCACAGGGCACCGACGTAGGCACCCATGCTGGAGCCGGCGATGGCGTGAATCTCGATGTCGTTTTCCTCCAACACCTGAAGCACGCCGACGTGGGCGAGGCCGCGGGCGCCGCCGGAGGAGAGGGCGAGCCCGAGCTTCGGGGCTGCGGAGCCACGCAGCGGGCGCTCGACCCGATGGCGGGCGGGATCGCGGCGGAAGAAGCTGAGAATACGGCTGAACATGGGTTGGAAAGAGTCCACCCTAACAGTAGAGCCGGTCGTGGGCTGGCGCAAATGGAAGACGGCCGATTTACGAGATGGGTACGCGAAAACACGCTCTCCTGTGAGGAGGGCGTGTTGGAAAGAAGAAGCGAGGCGGGCCGCCTCCGCCACGGCCTGCGGCGGGCCGCCGCAGCTACGCGGCGTCCTTGTCGGAGCGCCCTTTGCGAACGAGGGGAGCCTTTTCGCCTTCGACGACGGCGCGGTTGATGGTGACGGACTCGACGTCGTCGCGGGACGGGATGTCATACATCACGTCGAGCATCAGGCGTTCGAAAATGGAGCGCAGGGCGCGGGCGCCGGTGCCGCGCTTGACGGCTTCGGCGGCGAGGGCACGGAGGCCGTCCTTGGTGACCTTGAGCTTCACGTCGTTCAGCGCGAGCTGCTTGCCGTATTGCTTGGTCAGAGCGTTCTTCGGCTCGGTGAGGATGGAGACAAGCTCGTCCTCGGTGAGCTGGCGCAGCGCGGTGATGACGGGCAGGCGGCCGATGAATTCGGGGATCAGACCGAAATGGAGGAGGTCTTCCGGCTCGACGGTTTCGAGCGGGTTTTCCTTCACCTCGCGGGCTTCGGAGATGCCGTGGAAACCGAGCGATGCCTTGCCGAGGCGGCGCTGGATGATGTCCGGCAGGCCGACGAAGGCACCGCCGCAGATGAACAGGATCTTCTCGGTGTTGATCTGGATGTATTCCTGCTGCGGGTGCTTGCGGCCGCCCTGCGGCGGAACGTTGCAGACGGAGCCTTCGAGAATTTTGAGCAGGGCCTGCTGGACACCCTCGCCGGAAACGTCGCGGGTGATCGAGACGTTGTCGGTCTTGCGGCCGATCTTGTCGATTTCGTCGATGTAGATGATGCCCCGCTCGGCGCGCTCGACGTCGAAATCGGCGGCCTGGAGCAATCGCAGGATGATGTTTTCCACATCCTCGCCGACGTAGCCGGCCTCGGTGAGGGTGGTGGCGTCGACGATGCAGAAGGGGACGTCGAGCAAGCGCGCCAGGGTGCGGGCGAGCAGGGTCTTCCCGGAGCCGGTCGGGCCGAGCAGGAGGACGTTGGACTTTTCGATCTCGACCTCGTCGAACTCGGCGTTCTCGAGGCTCTGCTGGCGGAGGCGCTGGTAGTGGTTGTAAACGGCGACCGAGAGAACCTTTTTGGCCTGCTCCTGGCCGACCACGAAGTCATCCAGGCGGGCGCGCATTTCCGCGGGCGACATCAGCGGGCGGGTGACCGAGCCGGTGCGGCTCTTCTTGCCGTCCTCGCCGCCGCCGTTGAGTTCCTTTTCGAGGATGTTCGAGCAGACGTCGACGCACTCGTTGCAGATGTAAACGCCGGGGCCGGCGATGAGCTTCTTCACTTCGGAGTGACTCTTTCCACAGAAGGAGCACATCGTGAGGTTGGAGGCACGGGCCATAGGTAGGAAAATCGGGAAGGATCTGAGTTTGAAAGCAAAAGGGGTGCCACGGACCCGCCGCAGCACCCCGGTAGACTAGCGTCAAAAAGATCAGGCGTCGTCCTTTTTTCCGTCATCCGAAGAATCCAGCTCGGATTGGACGGCATCAGGAAGCTCCTTGCGGCTTTCCAGGACTTTATCGACGAGGCCGTATTCCATGGCCTGCTCCCCGGTCATGTAGTTGTCGCGGTCGCTGTCGTTTTCGACCTGCTCGACGGTCTTGCCGGTGTGCTTGGCGAGGATGCCATTGAGGCGCTTCTTGAGGTTGAACATGAAGCCGATCGTCCGTTCGACGTCCGAGGCGGTGCCTTGGGCGCCACCGGAGACCTGGTGGATCATGACGTGGGAGTTCGGCAGGCAGAAGCGCTTGCCCTTGGTGCCGGCGGTGAGGAGGACGGAACCCATTGAGGCGGCGATGCCGATGCAGTAGGTGTTCACGTCGCAGGTGACGAACTGCATCGTGTCATACATCGCGAGGCCCGCGGTGACCGAGCCGCCGGGGGAATTGATGTAGATGTGGATGTCCTTTTTTGGATCCTGCATCTGTAGGAAAAGGAGCTGGGCGATCACCGAATTGGCGACGAAGTCATCGATCGGCGTGCCGATGAAGATGATGCGGTCCTTGAGGAGCCGCGAGTAGATGTCGAACGAGCGCTCGCCGCGGGCGTCCTGCTCGATGACGACGGGGACGTAGTAGTTGCCCTGGGGTCCGCCCGCCTGGGGAATGGAAGTGGGATGGTTCATGCTTCGGAGGTCTCCGGAGTTTCGGCCGGGATTTCCTCGACGTTTGCGTGTTCGAGCACGAAGTCAATGGCCTTGCCCACCAGCATCGAGTTGCGGATGCCGGGGATGCGGCCTTCGCGCTGGAGCTGCTTGATGAACTTTTTCGGGTTCTCCTTCCGGCTGCTCGCGATCTGGGCGAGGTGCGAAACGAGTTCCTGGTCGCCGACCGAAAGGTTCTCGGCGCGTGCGATTTCCTGAAGGATGAAGTTCGTCTTGAGGTTGGTGCGGGCCTGCATGCCGGCGGTGGCGAAGATCTCCTCGCGTTGGGCGGCGAGCTCGTCTTCGGACATGCCGGACTGGGCACCGCGCTGGACGAGTTGGTCCGCCTGGCTCTGGGTTTCCTGGTGGAGCAGGGCGTCGGGCAGGTCGAAATCAACGGCGCTGTTGAAGTGCTCGACGATCTGGTTGACCTTCATGTCGTCGATCTGGCGCTGCTTTTCGTAGCCCATGCGCTGGCGCAACATCTCCTTGAGTTCGTCCAGACCCTTGCCGCCGGTGATTTTGCCGGCAAACTCATCGTCCAGCTCGGGCAGCACGGCCTCCTTGATTTCGTTGACCGTGACCTCGAAGGAAAGCTCCTTGCCGTGGAGTTCGGAAACCGGGAAGTCGTCGGGCACGGTGACGGTGACAGTGCGCTGGTCGGCCTTGTTGGCGCCTTCGAGCTGGGCGGCGAAGCCGGGCAGGAAGGATTGCTCGTCGAGCTTCATCCAGAAGCCCTCGCGGCCGGCGATGTAGCCGACCGGGCGGCCGACGAATTCCTCGATCGACTGGCCTTCGACGGTGCCGGAGTAGTTGATCACGGCGATGTCGCCGGCTTGGGCGGGGCGATCCTCGACGTCATGGTACTCGGCCGAGCGCTCGCGGAGGGTTTCCAGCTGCTGGTCGAGTTCCTGATCGGTGATTTCCGCCGAAGGCGCGGAGATCGACACGCCTTTGTACTCGGGCAGGGAAATGTCGGGCGCGAGGATGAGGACCGACTCGAAGGTGATGGCTCCGCTTTCCTCGGTGTTGAAGAGGGCCGGGTGGCCGAAATTGAGCACCTTGATGTCCTGGGTTTGCAGCGCCTCATCGAAGGCCTTGCGGGTGAGGCGCTCCTCCAGTTCCTCGGTGATCTGGTCGGCGAAACGCTTTTCGATGACCTTCTTCGGAGCCTTGCCGGGGCGGAAACCCTGGATGCGGGCCTGGGAGGCGTAGGTGGAGACGATGTTATCACGCTCCGACTTGACGGTTTCCGAGGGGACTTCGACACGGAGGGTGGCGGTGCAGTTGGGCTGCTTTTCAACGCTGATGTTCATGATCCGGGAGCGGCTGGCGCGGCGGGTTTCGGCCGCGGGCCGGGAGCCTTAGGAGACGCGGGGCGGGATGTCAAAGCGAAGTAACCGCTTCCAACCCGCGGGATGGGGGACATGGTCCTTGACGCGGATAGGGTCGGCCGGGTTTCATCCGCCCATCACTGAACCACATGGATTTTCTATCCTTCACACAACTTAGGGGCATGGTCCGCGTGGCCGGTCGGGTGATTGGCCTGTTGGCCGCGGTTTGGGTGACCTCCTTCGGGACGGCCGCCGCCCAGGACTTCGAGGGCCAGAAGGTCGTCGGCGTGGACTTCCGTTACGAGGGACCGAAGACGGTCGATGAAGAACGCCTGCGGAACTTCGTCCAGCTCGCGCCGGGCACGACCTACCGCACCGATACCATCGATAACGACATCAAGACGCTCTACGAGTCCGGCTTCGTCGATGACGTCCGGGTGCTGGCCGAGCCGGTCGGCGGGGGCGTGCGCGTTGTGTACGCGGTGACCCCCCGCGCCGGGGTGGACGCCATCGGATTCGTGGGAAATTCGGTTTTCTCCGACAACAAGCTGGCCAAGGCCTCGAAGATGACGGCCGGCGGCGCCCTGAGCGACCAGGCGATTCTCGATGCCCGGCGCAATCTGGAGCAATACTACATGGATGCCGGGTATCCGGACGTGCAGATTTCCCACCGCATCCAGCCCTCTCCCTCGGGAACCGGCTCGGAGCTGATCTTCGTGATCGACGAGGGGGTCAAAAACGAGATCCGCGACATCCGTTTTGAAGGGAATTCGACCTTCGACGACCGCACGCTGCGTCGCCAGATGAAGGTGAAGGAAAAGGGCTTGTTCGCCTTTTTCACCAAGTCCGGCCGCTTCGAGGTGGATCAGCTGGATGACGATCTGGAGGCGGTGCTCGATTACTACCGCACCAAGGGCTACCTGCGCGCCAGCAGCCCGGGGGTTCGCCGCGAGCCGGTGGGCGACGGTCGCGTTGACCTCGTGATCCCGATCAACGAAGGCGAGAAATACACGGTCAAGGGCGTCGGTTTCGGCCGCATGTCGGTCTTCACCGAGGAAGAGCTTTACCCGGCCCTGACGCTGAACGGCGGCGACGCCTACAACTCGAAGAAAATGCGCGCGGACATGACCACCATCCGCAGCTACTACGGTTCCCGTGGTTACGCCGATGCCACGGTGACGCCCGACATCCGCGATGCGGGTCCGAATCAGGTCAACGTGATCTACCGGGTTTCCGAAGGGAAGCGCTTCCGCGTCGGAAACGTGAACATCCAGGGCAACACCAAGACCCAGGACCGGGTGATCCGCCGGGAGGTGCCTCTCAAGCCGGACGACTACTTCAACTCCGTCGAGCTCGATACCACCAAGTCGCGCCTCGAGGGACTGCAGTATTTCCGCAGCGTCCAGGTCGACAGCTCGCCGAGCGCCCGCGGAGGCGGCTATCGCGACGTCGATATTCTGGTGGAGGAGGGCAAAACCGGCTCGGTGAGTGCCGGGGTGGGCTTCAGCTCGATCGACAACGTGGTCGGCTTCGTGAACCTCGAGCAGTCGAACTTCGACATCCGCAACCCATGGAACTTCACCGGTGGTGGCCAGCGTTTCGCGATGAACCTTCGCATCGGCTCGGAGCGCAGCGACTTCTCGGTCTCGCTGGTCGAGCCCTGGTTCATGGGCCGCCAGCTCGCGGTCGGCGGCGAGCTGTTCTACCGCGATTCGCAGTATTACTCGGACGCCTACGAGCAAACCAACATCGGGGCCGCGATCAACGTCCGCAAGCCGCTCACCGAACACACCTACTTCACCGCCGAGTACCGGATCGAAAAGGTGGAGATCGACCTTGAAAACGCCGTCTACACCGCGTCGGCCGCCTCGGTGGCGGGCGGCGGCCCGGCCTCGCTGCTCATTCCGGAAGCAGGCGATTACATCCGCAGCGCGGTCAGCGCCCACTGGATTTACGACACGCGCGACGCACTTATTGAAACCCGCAGCGGTAGCAAAGTCGACGTGGGACTCGACGTGGCGGGCACCTTCCTGGGTGGCGACGTCGATATCATCGGCGGTTCCCTGCGCGGACAGAAATTCTGGAATCTCAAGTGGGACTCGATCCTCTCCGTCAACGGCGAACTCGCGGCCGTGGACGCGACCAGCGGCAACGTGCCGATCTTTGACCGCCTGTTCCTCGGTGGTGCCCGCACCCTGCGTGGCTTCGACTTCCGCGATGTCGGCCCGCGGGACCCGGTGACCGGCGAGGTCGTCGGTGGCACCTCGCTCGGTTACGGCCAGGTCGAATACACCGTGCCGATCATCGACAACGTGCGGGTCGCGGCCTTCTACGACGTGGGCTTCGTCAATTCGGCCACGGAACTCTACCACGACGTGGGCGTGGGCGTCCGCCTGCGCCTGCCGGTGAGCCCGGTGCCGATCGCGCTCGACTACGCGGTGCCGGTCCGCAGCCCGGATCCGCGCGCCGACCAAGGGGGGCGCTTCAATTTCTCCCTCAGCTACGAATACTGATTCGTCGGCAAAGCCTTCATACGGGCGCGGCTTGGAAACAGGCCGCGCCCGTTCGGTTTTTCAAACAACGGTCAGCGTGCTGTCCGGCCGGCCGGCCAGCGTGAAATGGCGGTGGCCGAAGGCGGCTTTCTTCAGGAAACCGAGGGCGGCCTCGCCGGAGGGAGCCACACTGGTCAGCTCCCCGCACGGCTGACCCTCCATCTGGATCCCATCGCCGGGAGCCGCCGGGCCGTTCAGGGCAAAGCGCTGCAGCCGGCGATTCACCTTTCCGGCGCTCTTGATGCGGGAGAGGGTCTCCTGGCCGATGAAGCAGCCTTTTTCAAAGGAGACGGCCAAGGCATCGAGGCCGGCCTCGGGGGGAAGCATGCCGACGATGGCTTCGACGGCTCGCTGCGGAATTCCATCGCGAATCCGGCGTTCTTCCCGATCCGCTTCCGTTCCGCCTGTGGAAAGCCCGGCGGGGGAGCCTTTGAACCAGTGATCCCGCCACCCGTCCGGCCAGAATGCCTGGCGGGAGAAGCTCGCCTCCGGCAGCGGGCCTCCGGAGCGGATCCGGGTCCATGAGCCGGGCTCGCGGCCCAGTTCCACCTCGTCGGCGATCAGGTAGCGGTCGAGACGCTCGAAAACAGGGTCGGTTTCCTCCGGCGCACAGAGAATCCACAGGATGCCGTCCGCGGGACCGGCAAGGACTTCGACCAGATGCTGGAGTTTCCCCTTGGCATCCGTCAGGCAGGACAGCCGGGTTTCGTCCCCGAGATGGCGGACGTCCTGGGTCAGCTGTCCGTTGAGAAACCTGACCGCATCCGCGCCGCGCACCGTGACGATGCCGGGCGACTCGGGGGGGAACGTGTTTTCCATCAGGGATCAGTTCGACTCCTCGCGCTGGAGGGCGAGTTCCACCAGCTTGGTGGCCTGCTTTTCAATCTCGGCCATCTTTTCCGGCGTCGGATCCTCGCCTTCCTTGAAGGTCATCTCGGTCCGCATGCCGGCCAGCAGGTCGCGCATGGCCAGGTAGTTCGGGCGCTCCGCGATCCGCGGCTCGAGCGAGCCGATGATGGACGAATAGTAGTCGGCGATGTCCTCACGCATCACTTCCTTGGCGCGTTCGGGAGAAAACTGGCGCACCACCGCGGCGGAGGCCACGTCGAGCGCCCGCACCCAGCCGCCGAGCGAAATCAGGTGCGCCAGGTCGGCGTCGCGCAGCGTGACGAGTTCCAGCTCCACGTCCTGCTGGGTGGCGGAGAGTTCTTTCTTGAGCTGATCGACGTGGCCCTCGCGCGCGCTTTCCAGCAGGCTGGCGGCGTGGCGGTTGACGCGATCACCCGCACCCAGCGCCTTGCCGTAGCGGGTGAGGTGGCTGGCGAGATCCTCGACTTTTCCGAGCTCTCCTGCCTGGACGATCAGGAAACCGTCGGCGATGAGAAAGCCCAGCTCGACCGCCAGATCGGCGCGGTTGAGCGGCATGCGCTCGGGGATTTCGCGGGTGTGTTCGTTGATCGGCAGGGGAGTCAGGGACTCCAGCGAATCGAAAATACGGGAAATCGACGGCGCGGTGAACTCGTTGATGGCGAGTTCCTCACGGACATGGGGATCATCCAAAAGGTCGGCCGGAATCGAGGGTGCCGCTGGGTCAGGAGCTTCCTGGGCGAACAAGGAACCTGCCAGCAGGGTCGCGAGTAAGGATGGGCGGATCACACGGCAACTCTGGCAGGGGCCGCCGGTTTCCGCAACGGGAATGCGGGGCCGGATCGGAACTTGACGGGGCGCCCGATTCCTGCTGGCCTTCCGGCCCGCACCGCGAGGGTGTCAGGCGCTGATTTTCAACTCATTCCGATCGCTTCCACGCGGATCCGGCTGCTGGAACGAGGTCTGCTCTGTTTCCGGCATCCACCGGTCTTGGGGGGTGGCGATCGTTTTTCTATCCTTTCTCATACGCATCCGGCAATCTTTCCAACTCCTGAGAACATCATGGAACTCTGGTCATCTCCCCTCTGGTACGCCGCCTATCTGCTGGTCCTGATCGGCCTGGCCGGTTACGGCGCCCACCGCCTCACCATCGTCTATCTCTACCTGCGCCACGCCCGCCGCCGACCGGAACCGGCCCGGCGTTTCGCCGAGCTGCCCCTGGTCACCATCCAGCTCCCGGTCTTCAACGAGCTTCACGTCGTCGACCGCCTGCTGGAATCCGTGGCCGCCCTCGATTACCCGCAGGACAAGCTGCAGATTCAGGTGCTGGACGATTCCACCGACGAAACGACCGCCATCTGCGAGGCCGGCGTAGCCCGATTGGTGGAACGGGGCTTCGACGCCCAGCTGATCCACCGCGTTGACCGCACCGGCTTCAAGGCGGGGGCGTTGGAACACGGCACCCGCCAGGCCAAAGGGGAGTTCCTTTTCATCCTCGACGCCGACTTCGTGCCGAATCCCGATGTGCTCCAGCGCACGATCCACTACTTCGCCGACGACAAGATCGGCATGATCCAGACCCGCTGGGGGCACCTCAACCGCACTTTCAACGTGCTGACGCGCATCCAGGCAATGTTCCTGGACGGTCACCTCGAGCTGGAACAGACGGCCCGCAACCGCAGCGGACGTTTCTTCACCTTCAACGGCACCGCCGGGATCTGGCGCAAGGGCTGCATCGCCGACGCCGGCGGCTGGGAGCACGACACCCTGACCGAGGACATGGACCTCAGCTACCGGGCCCAGCTCAAGGGCTGGCGCTTCATTTTCCTCAACGACGTGGAAACGCCGGCCGAGCTGCCGGTCGACATGGACGGTTTCAAGAGCCAGCAGCACCGCTGGACCAAGGGCTCCATCCAGGTCTGCAAAAAGGTCCTGCCCGCGATCTGGCGCAGCCGCGTGCCGCTCCATGTGAAGCTCGAGGCCACCGCCCACCTGACGTCGAACTTCGCCTATCTGCTGCTGATCTGCCTTTGCTTCCTCATCTATCCGAACCAGCATGCCGCGCCGGACTTCGGGCCCTTGACCTACTACATCGTTAACGTCCCGATCTTCTTCTTCGCCTCGGTGTCGGTCATTGTGTTCTACCTTACCTCGCAGAAGGCGCTGCGTCCGGGTTCATGGTGGAAGGAAATCCCCTATCTCCCCTTGTTGCTCGCCTTGGGCATCGGGATGTCGGTGAACAACGCCAAGGCGGTGCTTGAAGCGATCTTCAACCACCAGTCGGCCTTCGTCCGCACGCCGAAATACGGCATCGACCAGACCCGCAAGACCGACTGGCGGAAGAGCAGCTACAAGGCGATCAAGTCGATCACCCCGCTGGTCGAGCTGCTGTTCGGCTTCTTCTTCCTGTTCGTCGTGCTGGAGGCGGCGCTGGATGGCCGCTGGTCTTCGGCAATTCTTCTTCTTCCCTTCCCGGTCGGTTTCTTCTATACATCGACGGCGTCGATCGCGCGGATGCTTCCCGGCCCGAAGGTGGAGAAACCACGGATCGACTGATCACCCACACTCAACGTTTCCCTTATATGACACAAAAGCTGCGGATTCTTCTGCTTCAGGCAGGACTCATCCTCGGTTGTGCCGTGATTTCCAGTTGTGGCACGAGCCGGGACGATCACAACAAGATGCTGGTCAGCGTGCGCGACCAGCAGATGCTCCTGGTCCGGGACGGCAAACCGGTGAAAGCCTACAAGGTCTCCACCTCCAAGTTCGGCCTCGGATCACGCAGCGGCTCCAACTGCACGCCGCTCGGCTACATGGAAGTCGCCCGCAAGATCGGCGACGGCGCCCCGAGCGGCATGGTCTTCAAAGGCCGGCGGCCGACCGGTGAGGTCCTGCGACCCAATGAGCCCGGCCGCGATCCCATCGTCGGCCGCATCCTGTGGCTGCACGGAAAGGAAAGCCAGAACCGCAACACCTTCGGGCGCTGCATTTACATTCACGGCACGCCCGAGGAATGGCGCCTTGGATCGCCGGCCTCTTACGGCTGCATCCGGATGGCGCAGCGGGATGTGGTGGATCTCTACAACCGGGTCGGCGTCGGAGCGGAAGTGCGGGTCATCCGCGGTTCCCTTCTGACCACGCGCGAGGGCCTTCAGTATGCCCAGAAGCAGGGGAACGACCGCTACCGGGGGTACACCGCCTTTCATCCCTGAATTTTGCCGGGGCGCGGGCTTGACAAGCCCGCCCCAATTCCTATTTTCCCGGCCCCCTGCGGCGCGGTGATCCGTCCCGCAGGGGTTCCCGACCGCACTTTTTCCGACTTTTTCCGAATCACCATGGCCAACCACAAGTCCGCCCTCAAGCGCGTCCGCCAGACGAAGACCCGCACCGAGCGCAACCGCGCCCGCAAGACGACCATCAAGAAGCTCCGCAAGGAAACGCTCGCCGCCGTTGCCTCGGGCGATGCCGGCACCGCCGCCTCCGCGGCTTCCCAGCTCTCCTCGGCGGTGGACAAGGCCGCCAAGAAGGGGCTGATCCACGCCAACAAGGCCGCCAACATCAAGAGCAAGACCGCCAAGGCGCTTGCGGCGATGGCGTGAGCAGGCCACGCGCCTCTGCCGAGGTGCCCGTCCATTCTTTCAGGCGGCGCCGGGATCCGGTGCCGCTTTTTCCGTGTCCGTCTCATGAGCGATCCCACACCCATCCAGCCCTCTGCGCGCCAGAAGAAGGCTGCCGAAATCGCCGCCAACCCGACCGGCTACAAGGTTTGCGAAGGCTGCGAGTCCATCGTCGGCCGCGGCGTGGTGCTGTGCCCCAACTGCCATAGCTTCCGCTTTGATGATGCCTCGGTGCGCGTCATCGAGCAGGCCCAGCTGCTAGGCTCGCGCGACCAGACCTCGGTCACCATGGGCGACCTGTCCTGAGGGACCGCTTTTCAGTCCTCCTTTAGCAATTCCTCGCGCATCCGGCGGGCCCGTTCGGCCGTCAGCGCGCGGACCACGGCGACCAGCACCACGCTCGAGATCAACAGCGCGGCCGTCTCCCAGGGAGCGGTCGCGCTTTTTCCGAGCTGCAGCAGGGCAGGGGCGCAGCGGGCGGCTCCGAGCAGGCCGAGCACGCCGGCCCCGATGATGCCGTGCCAGCGGTTGGAAAACGAGAACAGGCCGCAGATGATCCAGCCGCCGCCGAGGGTCAACGCCCCCTGCAGCATCCCGGGATCCTTGAGCTGTGAGTGGGCGGCGAAGGCCAGGGCGGTGGTCAGCCCGCCGGCGGTGAAAATGAGGGCTCGCACAGGTCAGTTGGGCTGGATCGCGCGCTCGAGGCGCTTTTGCAGGGCGGTCAGAAGCTTGGGATCCGTCGCCTGGCCGCCGCCGGGCATGGTGACGTAGAGCGTGTCGAGCGCGGCACCCTTTTCGGTGCAGATACGGGCGTGGACGGTGTCGAGGCCCGATTCATTGATCGCGTGGAAGAGGTCGTGCAGCAGGCCGATCCGGTCGATGGCCTGAATTTCCACCACGCTCGAGGAAGGATCGATCTGGTTCGAAATGTGGGCCCGCACGGGAAAGGCGATGCCGCCGTTCTCTCGCGGGCGCAGCAGATTCCGCTTGGGTTTGAGGTAGTCCGCCGCGACGTAATCCTCGCTGCGGCCGAGTTTGTAGAGTGTTTGGACCACCGCCTCGCGCACCGCGGGATTGGACACCGGCTCAAAATCGACGGTGCAGACGCGGAAGATGTCGACCACGATGCCATCGGTCCGGGTGTGGAAGTCGGCCGAGAGGATGTTGATCCCTTCCGAGGCGATGGCGCAGCAGATCTTTTCGAGAAACAACGGCCGGTTGCGCGAGACGACGACCACCTCCGTGTAGCCGCGGTCGGCGCGGTCGAGGCCTTGAATGGAGCATTCGAAACCGCCGTCGCTCTTTTCCTCCCTTTCCTTGAACTGACGGACGGCGCGGATGTGGACGGGAATGCTGCGTGGGCTGCGGAAGCGGAAATAGGCGGCCGGCATGCGCTCGAAATGCTCCTCCACCTCCTGCTGCCAGTCATCGCTCATGGTGTTGAGCGTCTGCTTTTTCAAGGCCTCCCGCTCGAGGGCGATGATCTCGTTGAAGCGTTCTTGGCCGTCGGTGAGGAAGCTGCGGGTCGAGGAGTGCAGCTGCCGCAGCAGGGTTTCCTTCCAGCTTGTCCAGGCGTCGGGTGAGGTGGCGTTCGAGTCGGCGTAGGTGAAGAGCAGCAGCGCGTCGAGGCGGGTGGTGTTGCGCATCAGCCCGGCGAACTCGGCGACCACCTTCGGATCCTCGATGTTGCGCGTGGTGGCGTAGCGCCAGAGCGTCAGGTGGTGGTCCACCAGGAACATGATCAATTGGCGGCGCGTGCCGCGCACCTGCAGGCGGTTGCACAGCCGCTGCGCGAGCATCGCGGAGCCGTCGATGTGCTCGCGGACGTTTTCCGACCGGCCGCTGTCGTGCAGCAGGATCGCCAGGTACAGCGCGTAGGGATCCTGGATGTCGATCAGCAGCTGGCGGTAGAGCTGGAGCCGGGGATCGTCGCTTTCGACCAGTGAGTCGATCGTCTCGATGAAGCGCAGCGTGTGCTCGTCCGCGGTGTAGCGGTGGAAAAACTCGTGCTGGACGAGGCAGTCGAGCGCGCCGAACTCGGGCAGGTAGCGGCCGAGGAAACCGACGCGGTGCATTTGCCGCAGGGTGCGCGCCACGTCGCCCTTGCGGGACATGATGCCCTCGAAGACCTCGCGGTTGAGCTTGTTGTAGCGGAAGGGGCGGTCGATGTCGCCCCAGTGTTTTTTCACCAGCTTGCGGATGGGCGGGCTGAGGCGCAGGTTGCGGACTTGGCAGTGTTGGAACAGGCGCATCAGCCGCAGCGGATCCTCCTTGAAGATGTCAGGGCTGGCCGGAAAGATCCGTCCGTCCTGCGAGACGAAGCCGTCGAACTCCTCGCGCTTCTGTTTCCGGAAGGTCAGGAAACTCGCCAGGCCGCTGCGGTCGGCGCCGCTGTCATCCTCGATCTGGAAGGTCTCCATCACCGAGGAGGTGTGGTGGTAGAGGTTGCGCGTATGACGGTAGTAATCGCGCATGAAGGCCTCCGTGCGGCGCAGGATCGAGCGCTGGGGATAGCGGAAATCGGTGGAAACGATGCCCTGCAGGCGCAGCGTCAGCTGGTCGGAGCCGCGGCCCGCCTGATAGTGCAGTTCATTCCGCACGCGGTGGAGGAAATCGTAGGCCTCTTTGACCTGGCGCAGCGCCCCCTTCGTGAGGATGCGCGCCTCCACCAGCTTGTCGAGCGAGGTCCAGCCGCGCTTGACCCGCGTGACCCACAGGATGTTCTGGTAGTCGCGCATGGCACCGCAGCCTTCCTTCACGTTCGGTTCCTGGAGGAAAACGGTGTAGGAGAACTTCTTGTGGCGGCTGCGCAGGTCCTCGCGGCGCATTTTGAAGAAGGCCGCCTGGCCGCGCTTCAGCTCGACGTTGAAACGCTTGCGGAAATCGGCGAAAAGCGACCGGTCGCCAGCCACGCGGCGGGCATCCATCAGCGCCGTCTTCGATTCCTGGTCGAGGCGCGAGTGCTGGATGCACTCGGCGATCGAGCGCACCGAGTGGCCGACCTTGAAGCCCACGTCCCACAGCAGGTAGAGGACCTCGTGGAC
Source organism: Haloferula sargassicola (assembly GCF_040362925.1). NCBI lineage: Bacteria > Pseudomonadati > Verrucomicrobiota > Verrucomicrobiia > Verrucomicrobiales > Verrucomicrobiaceae > Haloferula > Haloferula sargassicola. Next base: position 79,144 of record NZ_BAABRI010000004.1, on the reverse strand, counting down.
CACCTCCTCCAGGTCCTTCGGCAACTTGTGCGAGGCCCGTGGCACGAGGAACAGCAGGTCGATGTCCGAGCAGGGGTTGAGGGTGCTGCGTCCGTAGCCACCCACGGCCACCAGCGCCAGCTTCGAGCTGAGTCCGCGCTGCTTGAGCGCGCCGTGAAACACCGCCCGCAGGACGATGTCGAGCAGCTCCGAGCGGGAGCGGGCGATTTCCAAGCCGCCGGCTCCGGCCTGGTGGCGGAGCTTGATCCGGTGCTCCTCGATCTTGAGGAAGCGCTTGAAAACGCTCAGCCGCTCACCGGCGGAAAGCTTGCCCTCCTTGGCCGCCTTGAGGGCGGCCTGGGCATGTTCGGCGAGGTTCTTGAGGTGGGGTGAAGCCATCGGGCAGCGACAGATTGCGGGAGGTGGTCCCGCCGGTCTACCCCGGAATGGCCGCGCGTCACGCGCGAAGTTTCGAGTAGCCCCTCAGGTAGCCCGCGCACTGGGCCACTTCCGGCAGCGACTTGTCCCAATTGTGCTCGTATTCGATCGACACGTTGCCGGCGAAGCCGTGCTTCCGCACCTCGTCGAGGATCGCGCCGTTATCGATGATCCCGGTGCCGAACGGCCGGTCGTGCGTCCATTTTCCGATCTCCTCACGGTCCTTCATGTGGAAGGAACGAACCCGCGGAGCGATCTTGCGGATCACCTCCAGAGGATCCAGCCCGGAGGTCGCCCAGTGGCCGACATCCGCGCAGTAGCCGATCCGTTCGTCGCGGCCTTGGATCGCCTTCCAGACGGTGTCCGGATTCCATAGCGGCGTGCCCTTCGGGTGGTTGTGGAAGCAAACCTTCAAGTCGTATTCCTTCACCAGCTTCTCCATCAGGTCGAGTGAGCCGAGGGACTCGGTGGTCACCCCGTAGGCGCCGAGCTGATTCACGAAATCGAAGATCTCCCGCGCCTTGCCCTCGTCGTTCGGGACGTCGGTCACGCCGAAGTTCACCGGGGAAACGCCGTGCTCCTTGCATTTCGCGAGGATCGCCGGGACCTGTTGGGATGCCTTCGCCGGATCGACTCCGGCATCCCCGAGTTCGCCGCCGATCTTTTGTCCGGGGAACAGCTCCACACCGCCGGCACCGGCCGCGGCGGCCATTTCAATGGCCTCGAACAAAGTAAACTCCTTGAAGGACCAGCACTGCACCGAGATCGCGAAGCCGGCATCGGTGGCGGCCGATTTCGGGATCGGGGCGGCGGCGGCGCGGGCGCCGAGGAGGAGCGAGGAGGCGGGCAGGAGGGTCAAGGCGTGGCGGCGTTTCATAGAACTGTGGGATACTACGGAGGCGCGGGCGTTTTCTCGCGAAAAAATCATCGGTTCCGTGCCAGCGCGGAATCCGGTGGGCCGGTGCTTTTGCTTGCGCCCACAGGAGGGACGGGCGGATGCTCGACGCCACCGATGGGAACTCCGACCTCCGTCAACATCGTCCGCCTCCTCTACGTGCTGATCTGCGTGGTGGCGGGCTTCATGCTGGCCTTCGGCACCAAGGGCAACGAGGCGTGGAGCATCCCGATGTGGGCCGGCCTGCTCGGCGGTCTGCTCATCGCCGGGGTCTTTATCCTGGTGGAGATGCTCATGAAAGGCTTCACCGTGCGCGGGCTGTCCACCGCCACCTTCGGTCTGCTCGTCGGCCTGTTCTGCGCCTTCCTGCTGACCCGGGTGGGCCTCAGCGAGCTGGTCAACGCCGCTTTCAATCGAGTCATCGAAATGGACCGCGGATCGGCCTCGGGCAAGGACATCGCGCAAACGATCAACCTCGCCGTCGGTACCATGATCTATGCCGGCTTCGGCTTCATCGGTGCCGTGCTGGCCCTGCGCAGCAGCCGGGACGACTTCGCCTTCATCCTGCCCTACGTCCGCTTCCGCCAGGACGGCACCTCCGGCCGGCCCGTGGTGCTGGATGGCGACACCATCATGGACGGCCGCATCCCCGGCCTGGTGCGGGCGGGATTCCTTGCCGGCCGACTCATCGTGCCGCGCTTCGTGCTCGATGAGCTCCAGTCGATCTCCGACTCCGCCGCCACCACCCAGCGCCAGCGGGCATCCCGCGCCCTGGAGTTGTTGGAGAAAATGCAGGCGGACTCGGCCATTGCCATCACGATCGAGGACGCGAGCGAGGTCGATAAATCCGAATCGCTGGACGTGCGCCTCGTGCAGACGGCGCTGCTGCTCGGGGCGCGCCTGATGACCACCGATGAAAGCCTCGGCAAGTTCGCCCGCCTGCGCGGCGTCGAGGTGCTGAGCCTTCACGAGTTGGCCGAGGCCTTGAAGCCGTCGGTCGTCGTCGGCGAGCGCATCCGCCTGGCGCTCGTCCGCCCCGGGAAAGACGACCACCAGGCCGTGGGCTATCTTTCCGATGGCACCATGATCGTGGTCAACCACGCCGTGCAGCGCATCGGCCACACCGAGGACGTGCAGGTCATCAGCACCCTGCAAACGGCTGGCGGTACCATGGTCTTCGCCGAGCTGGCGGGGTGAGGGCCGGGGCTGGATCGCTCCGGGGAGGAAGCCCGTTACCGGACCGCCTCAGCCGGGTCTTCGGAATCTCCGCGATCCGGTCACTCCGTGGTTCGCTTACGACTCGCCTCCGCGGCGGGCCGGATTTCGACTTTGCAGCCGGGCCCGGAACCCGCTTCCCTCCGGCATGCATGACCCCCGCGTTGATGAGCTGGCCCGCCAGTTGGTCGGATACTCCGTTTCCCTGAAGAAAGGGGAAAAGATCCTGATCGATCTCTACGATGTGCCCGATGAAATCGGCTTGGCGCTGATTCGCGAGGTTCGCCGCAGGAAGGGCGTGCCGCTCATCCGCAACCATTCCTCCCGCCTGACGCGCGAGTTGCTGAAAGGTGCGACCGACGAGCAATACCAGCTGATGTCAAAGCACCTGCTCGCCGAAATGAAGGATATGAACGCCTACATCGCCGTCCGTGGGTCCGCCAACATCGCCGAGACGAGCGACGTGCCGAGCAAGAGCATGGCGCTGGCGATGAAGCAGCTCCGCCCGGTCATGGACTGGCGCGTGAAAAAGACCAAGTGGTGCGTGCTGCGCTGGCCGAATCCCTCCATGGCCCAGCAGGCCGGCATGAGCACCGAGGCTTTCGAGGACTTCTACTTCAAGGTCTGCCTCGTCGACTACAAGTCGCTCGTCCCCGCCGCCACGGCGCTCAAGAAGCTCATGGATGCCACCGATCTCGTCGAGATCACCGGCCCCGGCACCGACTTGCGTTTCTCGATCAAGGACATCCCGGCAGTGGTCTGCGCCGGCACCTGCAACATCCCCGACGGCGAGGTCTTCACCGCGCCGGTGCGCGACAGCATCGAGGGCACGCTTTCCTATAACGCGCCGACCATCTACCAGGGCATCCCCTTCGATTCGGTGAAGCTGACCTTTGAAAAAGGCAAGGTCGTCAAGGCCGAGTCACCCGGGAAGAACAAGGAGATCAACAAGATCCTCGATAGTGATGAGGGTGCCCGCTTCATCGGCGAGTTCGCGCTGGGCTACAACGCGGCCATCCGCGAGCCGATGCGCGACATCCTCTTCGACGAGAAAATCGGTGGCTCGTTCCACTTCACCCCCGGGCAGGCCTATGAGGAGGCTGATAATGGCAATCGCTCGCAGGTCCACTGGGACATGGTCTGCATCCAGCGCAAGGACTACGGCGGCGGCGAAATCAAGTTCGACGGCAAGCTCATCCGCAAGGATGGCGTGTTCCTGCCCAAAGCCTTGGCGAAGCTCAACGGCTGAAACGGAGCGCCGGCTGTGACCGCTCCTCGCAAGGCCCGGAGGCTCGCGCCGCCCGGTGCCGCTACAAGACCGCCCGGCGGATCTTGCCGGTGGGGCGGGCGAGGAAGCGTTTGGCGAGCTTTTCAAACTGCTCGCTGAGGTCGGTGAGGTGGATGTGGAGCTTGCCAGGCTCGGTGGACGGGTTGAGGAGGTCGAGGCGGGTGAGTTCGCTCTTCAAGTGCTCGGCGCAGGTGGTGGCGGAGTCGACGAGACGGATGTCGTCGGGCAGGAACTTGCGCAGGGTGGGGATGAGCAACGGGTAATGGGTGCAGGCGAGCAAGAGGGCGTCGATGCCGGTCTCGACCATGGGGTCGAGGTAGGTGTGGAGCGCGGCGGTGGTGGCGGGATGGTCGAGCCAGTCCTCCTCGATCAAAGGCACCAGCAGGGGCGCGGGCTGGGCGTGAATGATCAGGCCGGTGCGCTGCTGCGCCAGGGCGTGCTGATAGGCGTGGGAGCGGATGGTGCCGCGGGTGGCGATGATGCCGACGCGGTCGGCCTCGCGGTCGGCCAAGGTGGCCTGCACGCCGGATTCGATCACCCCGAGGATGGGCACGCGGAAGGTTTCCCGCAGGGAGGGGAGGGCGTGGGCCGTGGCGGTGTTGCAGGCGACGACGATTGCCTTCACCTGGTGACCGAGCAGCCATTGGACGTCCTCGGCGGCGAACTGGCGGATCGTTTCCGGGCTCTTTGATCCGTAGGGGACGCGGGCGGTGTCGCCGAGATAAACGATGTCCTCGTGCGGAAGCAGCGCCTGCGCGGCGCGGACGACGGTCAGGCCTCCGATGCCGGAATCGAAGAAGCCGAGGGGTGAGGTCTGCACGGCGCTAGAATCGACAATTCACTCCGCTTGGCAACCACAGCGGTGGGGTCAGGCTGCCGGGGGAAGGTCGCAGGATGGACGGGATAAGGATGCAGGGGATGGTGGTTTTTGAAACCCATAAACCCATTCAGGCGAAGGAACGGATCAAGGGACCCTACTCGAAATCCTATTCATCCCTCACCATCCCACTCATCCTAACTCCCAAATCCCTGGAAGCGGTCTTCCCGGAAAGAAACTACTTTCCAAGGAGCTGGGCGAAGTAGGGGATGGTGCGGTCGAGGCCTTCGTCGAGGTCGACGGTGGGCTGCCAGCCGAGCTCGGATTTCGCCAGGGTGATGTCGGGCTGGCGTTGAAGCGGATCGTCGCCGGGGAGGGGGTGGAAGGTGAGCTTCGACTTGCCGCCGACCTTTTGCAGCACCTTTTCGGCGAGTTCGAGCATGGTGAACTCGCCGGGGTTGCCGATGTTGACGGGGCCGGTGAGGGTGGGGTGCTCCATGAGGCGGACGAAGCCCTCGATGAGGTCATCGACATAGCAGAAGGAACGGGTCTGGGTGCCGTCGCCGTAGACGGTGAGGTCTTCGCCCTTGAGGGCCTGGACGATGAAGTTGGAAACGACGCGGCCGTCATCGGGGAGCATGCGCGGGCCGTAGGTGTTGAAGATGCGGACGACGCGGATCTCGAGGTGGTGCTCGCGGTGGTAATCGAAAAACAGGGTCTCGGCGCAGCGCTTGCCCTCGTCATAACAGGATCGGATGCCGATGGGGTTGACACAGCCGCGGTAGCTCTCGGGCTGCGGGTGGACCTCGGGGTCGCCATAGACCTCGGAGGTGGATGCCTGGAAAACGCGGGCCTTCACGCGCTTGGCGAGGCCGAGGCAGTTGATGGCGCCCATCACCGAGGTCTTGGTGGTCTTGATGGGGTTGTATTGGTAGTGCGGCGGCGAGGCGGGGCAGGCCAGGTTGTAAATGCGATCGACCTCGAACTTGAAGGGGTCGATGACGTCGTGGCGGACGAGCTCGAAAGACGGGTTGCCCAGCAGGGGCGCGATGTTGGCCTTGCGGCCGGTGAAGAAGTTGTCGAGGCAGATGATCTCGTGGCCTTCGTTGAGGAGACGTTCGCAGAGGTGGGAGCCGAGGAAGCCGGCGCCGCCGGTGATGAGAATTCGCATGCGGAGGAGTGTTGGATCGGTGGCACCTTTGTGGTCGGCCGGACCGCGGTAGGCAAGTTCCGGGCCAGCTTTCCGACCGGGTTTTCCGGAGGGGACCGATTCCTGGCCGTGGTTTCGCCGAGCCTGCGGGGACTCGTTTCCCATGGAAAAGACCGGAGGACGGAGGTGTCCGCCGCTCCGGTCGGGGAGGGAAGCGTCCTGCAGGGAGACGGTCCGGTCAGCCGATGGGCGGCGGGCCGAAAGGTTTGGCCGGCATTTCCTTCGACGCGCTGGATTCCTGCAGGATCTTGGCCAGCGAGGCGACGGTGCCACCGATGTCCGAGAGATTCTGCGGGACGATCAGGGTGTTGCCTTGTTTGGCGAGGTTGCCGAATTCCTTCACGTATTGCTCGGCGACGCGGAGGTTGACGGCGGCCTGGCCGCCGGGTGCCTGGATCGCCTGGGCGATCTGGCGGATGCCGTCGGCGGTGGCGTTGGCGAGCAGCTCGATTTCGCGGGCCTTGCCCTCGGCTTCGTTGACCTGGCTTAGCTTCTTGGCTTCGGATTGCTTGATGACCTCCTGCTTCTGGCCCTCGGCGACGTTGATCTGCGCCTCGCGCTGGCCTTCGGAAAGGGCAATCTGGGCGCGCCGCTCACGTTCGGCGCGCATTTGTTTCTCCAGCGCATCCTGGACCGATTGGGGCGGCTTGATGTTGGCGATCTCGTAGCGCGTGATCTTGAGACCCCAGGGCTCGGACGCCTTGTCGAGAGCCTCGATGACGGAGGCGTTGATGGTGTCGCGCTCCTCGAAGGTGCGGTCGAGCTCGATCTTGCCGATCTCCGAGCGGAGGGTGGTCTGGGCCAGCTGCGAGGCGGCGAAGAAGTAGTTGTCGATGCCGTAGGACGCGGCCTTCGCGTCGAGGACCTGCATGTAGAGGACGCCGTCGATCTCGATGGCGATGTTATCCTTGGTGATGCACATCTGCGAGGGGACGTCGACGGCCACTTCTTTGAGTGAGTGCTTGTAAGCCACGCGGTCGATGAATGGCACGAGGATGTGGAAACCGGCCTCGAGGGTCTTGTGGTATTTCCCGAGGCGCTCGACCACGTGCGCCTGGCGCTGGGGTACCACGCGCGCCGTTTTCATGAGCGCGATGACGGCGATGAGGACCAGCGCAATCCCGATGATCGCGGGAAAGGTGATGTCGGCAAGAATGGGGTGCATGGTGGGATGGGGTTGGTTGGTGGAAATGGAAAACTCAGACCGGGCGGACATGCAGGGTGAGGCCTTCGCGCCACTCGATGATCACGGTGTTTCCTGCGGCGATGGGGGTGGCGGAGCGGGCTTTCCACTCGGCGCCCTTGATCTCGACCCGTCCGTCGGTGGTCCCTCCGGGGATGTCACGGAGCACCCGCGCCTCGCGGCCGGTGAAGTCGTCGTCCAGGTCGCCGGTGGTCGGGTCGGCGCTGCCGACGAAGATCGCCTTCGCGAAACGCCGCAGGCCGAAGAGGAGGGCGAACGAGGAAATGCCGAATACGATGGCCTGGGATCCCAGTTCCGAAGTCCAGCCCAGCCAAGTGGTGAGCGCGGTGAGGATGGCCCCGATGCCGAAGAAGAAGATCACGAAGCCGGGAGCGGCGAATTCCGCGAGGATCAGGACGACGCCGGCGATCAGCCAGAGGAGTTCGGGTGTCATGGTGGGAGAGGGGTTTCCGGCCTCCTTTCTAACCCAATCTCGTCGGCCGGCGATTACAATTTGGGGGGCACGATTGGAGGCGGAAAAGACGGCGCAACAGGGAGCTTGCCGCCGCCGGGGCTCTCTGGAAGCATGCGGCGACCAATGCCATGAAACTGGAAGGACGGCGCAAAAGCAGCAATGTGGATGACCGGCGGGGCCGTCGTTCCACAGGGGGTGGAATCAAGCTCAGCGGCGGAATGATCGTCCTGATCCTGATCGCGGCCGTGATCTTCAAGAAGAACCCGCTGGCCCTGCTGGAGCAGACCGGCGCCCTCAGCCAAGGATCCTCCGAGGTGGGCGAGACGGGTCCGCTGAGCGAGGAGCAGAGGAAGATGGGAGATTTCGCTGCGATCATCCTGGCCTCGACCGAGGACGTATGGGCGAAGGAGTTCCGCGAGATGGGAATGGTCTATGAGCCGCCCACCATGGTGTTGTTCACCGATGCGACTGATAGCGGCTGCGGCTTTGCCAGCGCCCAGACGGGGCCGTTCTACTGTCCGGCGGATCGCGACGTTTATCTCGACCTCTCGTTTTTTGATGAAATGTCGCGCCGCTTTCATGCGCCCGGCGACTTCGCCCAAGCCTACGTGATCGCCCACGAGGTGGGCCATCATGTTCAGAACCTGCTGGGGATCTCCGACCAGGTCCATTCAGCCCAGCAGCGCTCCGATCCGACCGCCGCGAACCGGCTTTCCGTGAGGCTGGAGCTTCAAGCCGACTTCCTGGCAGGCATGTGGGCGCGCCATGACCAGGAGCGCTTCGGGTCCCTGGAAGAGGGCGATATCGACGAGGCCATGAGGGCGGCCAACGCGATTGGCGACGACACGCTCCAGAAGCAGGCGCAGGGGAAGGTGGTGCCGGACTCGTTCACCCACGGCACTTCCGAGCAGCGGATGCGGTGGTTCATGAAAGGCTTTCGCGGCGAGCCGTTCGACCCTGACAATACCTTCCGCGCGAAGGATCTGTGATGCCCGGCAGCATCGCCTGGTGCGGCCGGACGTGCCTCAGTTGCGGTTCTCGAGGAGCAGGGGATCGCGCGGATTCAGGCGGTGGAGTTCGCGGCGGCAGTCCGCACACGTGGTGGTTTGCCGGGCAAGCAGGCGACCGAGCCGCTCGGCCCGCTCGGCATAGGTCTCCAGCGATCCCGGCGCGGACCGGCGGCGGCCGTTCATGTGGTTGCGGGCGTCGTTGAGGGCCGTCTGAAGTTCGTTGAGGCTGGCTTGGGCGGCGATATAGCGGGCGCGGGCAACGGCGATTTCCGTCGGACTTGCGGCAGGCCTGGCATCGCTTCTCGGGGTCTGACGGGATGGAGCCACGCGTTTCGAGGCGTGCTTTCGGGCCGGCTCGTCGGCGGCCTCGGCCTGCTCCCAGAGCAACCGTTCCCTCAGGCCCTCCGGGAGGGCGCTGAGCGGGATGGCCGCATTTCCTCCACTGTGGGAGATCCGCATGACACCGGGCTTGAAACCAGTGATCCGGCAATCGCGATAACCGGACCGGCCGATGAGGGAAAGATCGCCGAGGTAGGTGCCCACCATCCGCTGGCGCACCTCGTCGCGCTTCTGGTGACGGTAATCCTCGAACTCCTCGGTGAGTTCCGGAATGCGGGCCTTGAGCTGCTTGCGCTGCTCGATAAGCGACTCGCGCCGGAGTTCCAGCGTGGCGATGTGCATCCGGGTGTCCTTGAGTTCCGAAGCGACCTGTTTTTGTTCATCGGCCGAAATGACCTTCCGCTGCCGCAGGCGATGGATCTCGGATTGCAGCCGCTCGATCTCCACCCGGTCATTGCCGATGGTCTGGACCAGCGACTGCGTGGAATCCGCGCGGGCGGGTTGGGTTTCAGCCAGCAGGCTGATGGCGATGCCTCCCAGAACCAGTGCGATGACACCTACCAGTGTTATGAATATGCCAACCTGGCTGTCTCCCATGATGAACAGAGGGTGAAACCTGTTACTCCACCTTGCCGGAGTGGATTTCCGCGAGTTTCTGCCGGGCCTCGAGCAGTTGCTCTTCCTTTTGGGAAATCTCCTGGGTGAGCGTCGAAATATCCCGGCCGATCTGGGGGACGGCCTTGTTCATGTCGCGGAGGTCGGACTCCAGCCTGCGCAGCTTTCCACGCATCTCCGGCACGTGCGACACCGACTTGCGGCGTTCCTTGTCGATCTCGATCCGCATGGCCTCGACCCGCTGCTGCTGCTGGGGAATGGCGGTCTTGGAGCGCTTGAGCATGTCGCGCTTCGACTGCACGGCGGCCCGGAGCTGGGTGAGCTCGTTCTGAAGCCGGATCACCAGATCCTCCTGCTGCGCCACCTTGACCTGGAGTTCGGTTTGGTTGCCTTTCTGGATTTCCGCCAGGCGCCGGTCGTCCTCCTCCTCGGCGGAGTACTGGAGGTAATCCCTGATGTCTTGCGGGAGGTCGGCGAGATTGATCTTACCGAAGCCGTTGGTGTGCTGATAGCTCATACGGATGGGATCGACCTTGCTCACCTTCACGTCATGCAGCACCTGTCCATCCGGCAGTTCGAGATCAGCGATCACCGTGCCCTCCAGGGATTTGCGGGCACTGTCGCGATACTCCTCCTTGTATCCGTCGAACTCGGCGACCACGGCGGCGAGCTTTTCGCGCGCGGCGTCCTGCTCGGCCGCCAGGTTGTCGCGGCGACTTTCGAGTTCCCTCGCAGTCACCTCGCTTCTCTGAAATTCGAACGAGGCCTTCTTGATTTCATCGAACTCCCCGAGTTTGCCGGTCGCCGAGGCGATGTTTTTCCTGAGGTGGTTGATCTCCTTGCCGTTTTCCTCGATCACGGCCTCGATGCTGGGGCCTTCCTTCAGGTACTGGTCGCCCACAAGCATGTAGAGACCGCCGAATCCCAGAAGGACGATGAGGGCCATGAAGGTGCCCACGACTCCGGGGCCATAGCTGCTAGAGAATAGATCGGTGCTACCCATAATGATGTTGAGGTGAAATGGAAACCGGCAAGGGGTTCAGCGAAGGGGATACTTCCGCTGATAATCGCTCATCTCGTCTTCAAGATCCTTCTTCTGCGTTTCCAGGCCGGCGATGCTTGCCTCGAGCTCGCCGACCTCTTTCTTCAGGAGCTCGGACTTTGCTTTCACGCGCAGGAGTTCCTCGCGCTTGTCCTCGGGAGGATTCCTGAGCTTTTCCGTCAGGAGGTTCAGCTCGCCCTCGAGCTTGGCGATCTGGGCCCGCTGCTGCTCCCGCTGCTGAATGAGTGCGGGATCCTCCTTGTTGCAGGCGGCGAACGGAAGCACTAACAGAACCAGGCAGGCTATGGGACGGAAGGAGCGCGATGGTGACATGGAATCAACGGTAGGGGTAAGGGCGGCAGACGGGGACGTGCTGGGGACGGTAGCTGATATAATGTCCGGCCAGCGACCTTCCGTTCATAGTGTTAGGATAAACACGCCCCGTGTCCAGACTGTAAATGAGACCACCCTCCTGCCGATAGTTGCTGGAAGTCCGGCCATAGCACGTGGGTCGCGGGTAGTAGACACGGCGGACACCGGTCCAGTAAACATCGGGCCCGCGGCTCGGGCGGCGCGACCGGTCCCGCAGCGGGGACCTCGAACTGACGGTGGAAGCGGCGACCCGGCGGCTGCTCTCGCGGATTCTTTTTTCGAGCACCGCGAGCTGGCGCTGCGCCGCTTCTTCGGCGCGCTTCTCCTCGGCCCGTTCGGCGGTGGTGAGGGCCAGGTCGACCTCGTTGGAGTAGGCCACGGCCATCGCCTTTTCCCGCGCCACGCAGGCGACCGAGCGTTCCGGATCGATGCCGAAGTGCGAGAGCTGGTCGGAAGTCAGGTCTTCGGAGGTGAGTCGTGCGAGCCCGCCGGCGTGCCGGAACTCGACCCCGGCTTCGCTCACCCGCGTCACGGTGACGTGATGATAGGATTTTCCTGACGCGGAGGTGATTTCGGGAAACGTCTCGCCCTCGCGGGAGCTGCGGAGGTCGGCGAGGCGTTCTTCAAGCCAGATCGCCATGTCGATCTTCATGGTTTCGATCTCGTCACGAAGATCATCCTCCACATCGGCAAGTTCATGGTGCCGGGTGGCGAGCTCCCGGCATTGCTGCTTCGCGACCGACCAGATCTGTTGGTCCTTCTCCATCTCGGCGACGCGGTATCGAAGCAGGCGAACCTCGTTTTCCACCTCGATCTTCCGGGTCTCACCCATCCACCAATCCGCCTGCCCGGTATGATCATGATCGCGGAGGGATTGGATTCCAACAGTCACCGTTGCCAAGCCTCCCGCGAGCACGGACAGGGGTATCCACGTGGACGCCTTCATCTGCCTTGGATTAAAGGTCGGCCGGCCAACCCCTAGCAAGAACGAATCCGTAAGATTCTGCGTAGTTTTCCTCTACAGGGCCGCAGCAGGATGTCCATGCCGCATTTCGAACTTGTATGACAACTTACAGCGATGGACAACTCGGCCAGCGACATGCCCGACCGAATCCTCCTCACCACCTGCAGTTTCCAGGACACACCCGGACCCCACCACGAGTTCCTGGAAAGCCAGGGCTATGAGATCGTCCGCGAGCGGGGTCCTCTCAGTGAAAGCCGGATGTTGGAGTTGGCAGGGGAGTTCGATGGATTCCTCTGCGGAGACGACGGAATCACCCGGGCGGTCATCGAGAAAAGCCTGCCACGACTCAAGGTGATCGCGAAATACGGCATCGGGCTCGACAAGATCGACATCGCCGCGACCCAGGAACGGGGCATCCCGGTCATGTTCACGCCGGGGGTGAACCACACCACGGTGGCCGAGCACACGTTCTGCCTGATGCTTGCCCTATACCGCAACCTGGTGGACACGGTGGTGGCCACCCGCCAAGGCAACTGGCTCCGCATGACCGGGCACGAGTTGTGGCGGAAAAAAATCGGCATCATCGGCATGGGCCGGATCGGCCAGGAAATGGTCAAGCGCGCCCGCGGGTTTGACATGGAGGTGCATGGTTATGGCAACTTCTGGCCGGAGGATTTCTGCGTGACGCACGGGGTCACACGGCATGACTCGCTGGATTCGCTTTTCGCCACCTGCGACATCGTCAGCCCGCATACCAAGCTCAACGACTCCACCCACCACATGATCAACCGCGCGCGCATCGCGCTGATGCCGGCGGGTGCGATCATCGTGAACACCGGTCGCGGCGAGCTGGCCGACACGGCCGCGGTGGTCGAGGCGCTGGGGTCCGGCCAGCTGGCCGGCTACGCGACCGACGTGATGGAGGAGGAGCCACCGCCAGCGGACCACCCGCTGCTTTCCCATCCCAAGGCGCTGGTTACCGCCCACATCGGCTCGCGCACCTTCGAAAGCGTACCGCGGCAGGCCATGAAAGCGGTGACCAACCTCGTCAACTTCCTCCAGGGTGAAGGGCCGGTCTTTTGCGCCAACGGCGTGGTCCCGAGCGCCGAGGAGTAGGCCCATCTTCCAACGATTCTTCAACATTCCATGTCCCTGACCCTACGCCCTGCCGATTCCGTCGCCTTTGATATCATTTCCCTCGGGGAAATCATGCTCCGCCTCGATCCCGGCGACGGCCGGGTGCGCACGACGCGGCGCTTCGATGTCTGGGAAGGCGGCGGCGAATACAACGTCGCCCGAGGCCTGCGCCGCTGCTTCGGCAAGCGGGCGGCCGTGGTCACCGCCTTCGCGGAAAACGATGTCGGCCGGCTGCTGGAGGACTTCATCCTGCAGGGAGGGGTCGATACGCGCTTCATCCGGTGGACGCCGTTCGACGGGCTCGGCCGCAACGTCCGCAACGGCCTCAATTTCACCGAGCGCGGTTTCGGCGTCCGCGGTGCCAAGGGCACGCCGGATCGCGGCCTGACCGCCGCCATGCAAATGAAGCCAGGCGACATCGACTGGGACGAAGTGTTCGGCAAGCAGGGCAGCCGCTGGTTCCACACCGGCGGCATCTTTGCCGCACTCTCGGAAACGACGGCCGAGCTGACGATCGAGGCCTGCAAGTCGGCGAAAAAGCATGGCACCATCGTTTCCTACGACCTCAACTACCGACCGAGCCTGTGGAGAAGCATCGGCGGGCTGGCCAAGGCGCAGGAGGTGAACCGGGAGATCGCCCGATACGTCGATGTCATGATCGGCAACGAGGAGGACTTCACCGCGTCGCTCGGCTTCGAGGTCGCGGGCGTCAGCGAGCACGTCACCGGTCTCCAGGTCGATAGTTTCAAGGACATGATCCAGCGCGCGGTGGCGGACTTCCCGAACTTCCAGGTGGTCGCCACCACGCTGCGCGACGTCCACACCGCCACGGTGAACGACTGGGGCGCGATTTGCTGGCACGACGGGGAGTTCCATGAGGCGACCCATCGTCCGAAGCTCGAGATCTTCGACCGCGTCGGCGGCGGTGACTCGTTCGCCAGTGGCTTGGTCTATGGTTTCATGGAGTTCGACGACGCCCAGATGGCGGTCGAGTACGGTGCCGCCCACGGTGCGCTGGCCATGACCACGCCGGGCGACACCACCATGGCCACGGTCGATGAGGTGAAGAAGCTTGTCGGCGGCGGGTCCGCGCGGGTCGATCGCTGAGATCGCGGGGCAATTTCGAGGTCCGCCGCGGAGGTTCGTTTCCGCGGCGGTTTTCTCATTCGCCCGGATCCGGGCTCTTTCGTGCGGTGGCGAGGGCTTCGGCAACCGCATCGCGCACGGCGCCACGGACGCCCATGAGATTGTGCTCGTCGAAGACCACCGGAAGTTCGTCGGGGATGGGCTCGATGGATTGAAGCCGTTCGACCAAGGCCTGGGTGAGCTCCTCGAAGGGTAGATCTTCGCCGGACAGGTGGACTTTTCCATCGGCGTCCACCATGACGACCGGCACCATGGTGCGGGTGTCGAACGGGCTGGCCGGGAGCCCGGCGCCGTTGGTCAGATTGGCCTCGGGGACGTGGCTCCAGCCGTAGCGGACGGCGGCGGGTTCGCTGACCTCCGGGTTGCCGACGACCACGGTTTCGCCCCGGATTTCCGCGGAGGCGGGAAAGAACGGCCCATCCCTGCCGGCGATCTCGAAGCCCTTCAAGGCACCTTCGGAGCGGAGCCCTCCGGCGTGGTCGAAATGCAGGACGGCCTTGGGTCCATCGGCACTCATGTGCCGGAACTGCGGGCCCGAATACTCGATCTTCTCGCCGTAGGTCAAAGCGCGCGCCGCCAAGGCGAGCCGGTGGCCGACCGGTTGCTTGTCGGCGGGGTGGATGTCGCCGGCATCCCCGACATCGGTGGTGACGACCAGCGCGGCGTGCGGCGTGGCTCGGACGGCCTGCAATTGGGCATCGCGCAGCTGCGGGGTCATGTCTCGATGGGGAGCGATCTGGACGACGTAGAACGGCAGGTCGGGCTGCTGGAACTGGTCCCGCCAGTCGCCGATCAAGGTGGGAAGGAGCCGGCGGTACTGGGCCGGGTTGTCGTTGTTCGACTCGCCCTGATACCAGACCACCCCCTTGATCGGGAAGGGCGGCAGCGGAGCGATCATGCCGTTGAACAAGCGCGCCGGCTGGTCGACTTCCCGGGCGGCCAGCAGGCTCATCGGGGTTTTCCGGAAATCCACACCCACCCGGGTCTGCCACGGGCCGGACAGGGAATGCGCGTGCTCGCCGGTCTCCAGCTTCAAGGCATCCGCGCCGTCCATCCAGCCGCCGAGGCCACCGGTATCGGTGATGCGCACGGCGATGACGTTGCGCCCCTCCTTGAGCACGCCCGGGGGCACGGCGTAGTCGCGCGGTGCCGTCCAAATGCCCGTCGAGCCGATCTCGCGACCATTGATCCACACCACGTCCTGGTCGTCGATGCGGCCGAGCTTGAGGCGGGCCTGCCGGGCGGCGTCATCGGCCGAGAGTTCGATTTCCCGGCGGAACCAGACGATGCCGTCATCGATGCCGAGATCGCTCTTCTCGAACTGCAGCGGCAGCTCTTCCACCTTCCACGCGTTCGGCTCGGCGATCTCGACGGCGCTCCAGCCCGGCTTGGACGAACCCGGATCGTGGCGGGCGATCCATTGATCAACGAGCTGCTGGTGATCGATGCCCGCCTCCATCTGGCGGATCTGCTCGGCGAAGTCCGGCATCGTCTTCAAGGCACCGATGCTGGTCCACGCCTCGGCTCGCGTGCCGCCCCAGGAGGAGTGGATGATGCCGATCGGGATATTGAGGTTCCGCTGCAAATCGCGGCCGAAGAAAAAGCCGACCGCGCTGAAATCCTCGGCCGTTTCCGGCGTGCAGACGACCCACCCGCCGCGTTCATCACGGACCGGCGCGTCCGAGATGACCCGTGGCATGTGATACTCGCGCAGCAGCGGCAGCTCGGCGGTGCGCACGGCTTCCTCCCAGCCGATGATCGGCTTCTGCCCATCCTGGAGGCCGAGGCGGCGTTCCATGTTCGACTGGCCGCTGGCCAGCCAGACGTCCCCGACCAGCAGGTCGTCCACGGTCACGGTGCGGTTGCCGGAAACGGTGAGTTGTGAAGGCTCGCTGTCGGCCTCCAGCGGATCGAGCGTCACCGTCCAGCGCCCGTCCTCACCGGCCGTGCCCGATTTTTCCTGGCCCGCGAAGGAAACGGTGAGCTTGCTGCCCGGCGCGGAAATCCCCCACACCGGCAGCTCCACGCCGCGGGGCAGCACGGCGTGATCGCGGAACAGGCTGTTCAGCTGGACCAGGGTTTCCGCCGGCTCCACCGAGCCGCTCAGGGCCACGGCCACCGTTTGCGCCATCACGCCCGAGCCGGCGTTGTCGGGGTGGACGCGGTCGGGGATCAGCTCGGGTTTTCCCTCCAGAGGCGCGTGGAGATCGATCAGCTCCAGCTTCATCTCCCCGGCGATGCGGTCGATGATCGCGATTTCCTCCTGGATGGCGGGCTCGTTGATGCCGAAATTTCCGTCGCCCACCACGGGAACCGGCCGGCAGACGTAAATGCGCGGCTTCGAGGAGAGCTCGGCGAAGGATTTCACCAGCTCGTGGTAGTCCTTTGCGAATGCTTCCTTGTGCCGCCAGTTGTGCGGTTTGGTGTCGTTGGCACCGAGCAGGATGACCACCGCATCCGGCCTGAAATCCATGGCCTGCTGGTAGGCGGATTCCTTCCAGTAAGGATAGTCGCCGGAGCGCATCAGGGTTCTGCCACTGACGCCGAAATTCCGCACGTCCCAGTTCGGGCCCAGCATTTCCTGAAGCTGCACGGGATAGGTACGGCCGTCGCGGGTGCCGGATCCTGCGGTGATGCTATCGCCCACGCAGGCCACCCGGATGGCTTCGGAGAAATCGTGGGGATCGAGGGTCTCCGCGCGGAGAACCAGGGAAAACAGCGACAATGCCAGAGCGGTCAGGCGACATGGGTTCATGGGGGGCAGGCTGACAGATCGCCCGGCGGGGGATGAAGCGCGAAATGGAGCGGGAGGGTCACGGGGCTGGCTCGATGCCTTCCACGAGCAGCACGGCATCCTGATAGTCGCCGTTGGATGCCTCCTCGAAGCCCACGACCCATGCGTGCTCCAGCCGCCGGCCCTGGACGTAGCGCGCCGGGAAAATCCTGACCGTGTGAGGGATGCCGGCCTTCGACGGCCGCGCGGGATCGGAAAAGGAAGTGTACTGGTGGCCCTGCATGTAGAACCCGAACGGCTCGTCGGGGGCATCGATCTCGATCGAGCTCGCCCCACCTTCGAGGGGCGGGAACAGACACTGGTGGGCATCGGCAACCCCGCCGGACCCGGCCAGGCGTGCGACTTCCCGGAGTTCGTCTTTTCCGCGGAAAAAGATCCCCACCGGCGTGGAACCGGGCGGCGAAAAGCGGGCCAGCGGGGTGATGCGGACCTTTCCGTCGCCGGCAGCCACGAAGTAGGAGGCGGTGCTGCCTTCGCCGATGGCGGCCGCGTCCTTGTCGAGATCGAGCTGCGAACCGCCGACATCGAGCGGGATGCCGAGCGCATGCACGATGTCCTGGAGCGGGGGTTCGTTGCCGCCCTCGAAGGCATCGAGGGCGATGCCCTGCAGCAGGACGTGGGCACCGTCTCCAGGTTCGCCCAATTCGAGGAGGGCGCTGTAGCGGCCGCGGCCATGGTCGGGATGGAAGCCGATCGTCCACGTCGCCTCGGTCTTGCCGGCCCCCCATTTCCCGGGTCCGTCGAGGAGTTCGAATGCGCCGGCGTCGGCTCCCGAGAGGTGGACTCGATCGATGCGGACGTCGGCTGGCTTGGTGATGGTGACGGACCGGGGACGGGTCGCCTGGCCCTTCACCGCGCTCAGGCTGAGGAGTCGCGGTTCCGCCCTCAGTCGGGCGGCCGGCAGCTCGCGGATGCGGATATGGCGGTATTGGATTTCCGCCGCCTCGAGCTGGAAGCTGATGCGTCCCGCGGTGAGCGGCTGGCCATCCTCGCCGACCATGCCAGCGATGCGCGCGATGATGCGGTCGTTGACGATGTGGACGGCTTCATCGCCCTCCACCCGGATCTCGACGCGGTTCCAGCCGGACGGCGAGTCCGCCTCCTCGAAGCGGCCGATGTACGGCCAGCTCGGCTCGAAGAACCGGGGGATGCCGCCGTTTTCCGGGAGCAAACCCGGCTCGCCCTGGCCATCGGGGGCGGACTGGCCGGCCGGGCGCATCCAGGTGAGCCCGCCGGTGCGGATGAAAATGAGGTCTCCCGTGTCGCCTTCCTGCACCTGGCACTCGGTGCCGGACGGCCACACCTTCGAGGCGTCCTGCACGTGGTAGATCACTCCCGCATCCCGCAGGTCCTTCGCGCGCGGCTCGAACTGCTTGCCGATCCAGCGGTACTCGAAGCGTAGCTGGTAGTCACTGAACTTTTCGTCGGTGGTGATCACGCCGAAAGGCACCTTCTCGCCGTTCGGCACGTCGCGATACATGTGGATCACGCCGTTCTCGAAGTGAACGAGCCCCTCGGGATCTTCGCCGGGTGCCTGGTCTTCGAGCGTGACCCGCCAGCCCTCGGCAAACGGGGATTTCCAACCGCTTTCTTCGGCGGACAGGGGCGCGAGCAGCAGGAGCGGGAGGATTCGAAAAATCATCCCGACGAAAAGACCCTCAGCCAGCGGAGGAGACAAGGGAGAACGCGGGCAAGCGGATTTCACCATTCGCTGCGTGGATTCTGAGATCCTGTGGCGTCGGGGCCAAAGGTCCGCTATGCCCGCCTCGCCTGCCGGAGCGCGATGCCCCGAGCCGACGCTGCATTCCAGCTCTGATTCGCCATGATCTCGTCCAAGCCCGTGATCGCCGGAGTCGATCTGTCCTCCTCCTCCGCCGGCATCCTCCGCCACGCCGCCCATATCGCCCGGGCCTCCGGGTCACCCCTGATCGCCGTTCATGTGGTCGATCCCGCGCGGCTTTCCCAGCACCACGGCAGCGGATCGTCCGCAGCCATGCTCACCGATGTGGTGAAGCGATCGGAGGAAATCCTGACCCGCCTGGCGGAAACCCACGCCGCCGGATCGGTCGTGCGGTCGGTGGTCCTCGTCGGCCGGCCCACCGAACAATTCCGCCAGTTGGTCGATCGCGAGCATGCCGGTTTGTTGGTCATCGGGGCCAACGACAACAAACGGAAACGGCTCGGACCGATCGCCTCGCGATGCGTGCGGACGGTCGATTGCGACGTGCTTTTGCTCCGCCAGGCGACCTCGGCTGATTTCCGCAAGGTGGTGGCCTGCGTGGACCTGTCCGTCATTTCCGGCTCCGTCATCGGCCGGGCGATCGAGGCCTCCAGCGAGGGAGCGGAGCTGGACATCGTGCATGTCATGTATCCCGCCGACCGCGGATGCCGCACCGAAATGCTCGACCACGATGCCAAGCGGGGTGCCGAGGAAAGCCGCGAGTCCACCCGTCGGCAGATGCGGCGCACCACCGATGGTTTCCGCGAGGCGCTCGACACCTTCGTCCATGAAACCCGCATCCTCGAATCGACCACGCCCTCGGTCGAGCTGACCTGCCACATCGGCGACCGTCATGCCGATCTTGTGGTGCTCGGCACGCGCCGACACTCGCAGATCGGGGCGATCTTTCTGGATACGAATGCCGAGCGCCTGCTGCACGCCGCGTCCGTCTCGGTGCTGGCCGTGCGGGTCTGACCCCGGAGTTCCCGCAGCGGGCGGGGGGACCGGTGCCGACACCTCTCGCATCCCGGATATCCGGATGGGCATGGCGGTTCGTTTGCTGCTAGTTCTCCGGCATGATCGAGCGTTTCTTCCACCTCCGCGAGCACGGCACCACGCCGGGCCGGGAGGTGATCGCGGGCTGCACCACCTTCGCGGCCATGGCCTACATCCTGGTCGTCAATCCGACCATCCTCGCCGATGCCGGCATGCCGCGTGAGGCACTGGTCACGGCCACCGCGCTCGGGGCGGCGCTGGCCACGCTGCTGATGGCCTTCCTCGCCAACCTGCCGCTGGCGCTTGCGCCCGGCATGGGTATCAACGCCTTCTTCGCCTACGCCGTGTGCATCGGCATGGGCATCCCGTGGCAGAGCGCGCTCGGCTTCGTGTTCATCAACGGGTTGATCTTCCTCGCGCTGTCGCTGGGCGGGATCCGACGCAGGATCATCCACGCCATCCCTGCCTCGCTGAAGGCGGCGATCGCGGCGGGCATCGGACTGTTCATCGCCTTCATCGGCCTGAAGAACGGCGGTCTGGTGGTCGATCATCCGGCCACCTTCGTCGCGCTCGGCGACCTGACCCGGCCGTCGGTGGCGCTGTGTTTCGCGGGCATCCTGCTCACCTGCGTGCTGGTCGCGAGGAAAACGCCGGCCGCGATCCTGGTGGCGGTGGCGGTGATCTCCGCGGCCGGGTTTTTCGTGCCGGACGGAAACGGCGGGCGGGTCACGGCGCTGCCCGGCTCGCCGGTGTCGCTGCCGGCCTCGCTGGAGCCGCTGTTTCTCCAGCTCGACTTCGGCTACCTGCTGCGCGAGCCGCTGAAGTCGCTGCCGGTCATCCTGACCCTCCTGCTGGTCGACATGTTCGACAACATTGGCACCCTGATCGGCGTGACCAAGCGCGCCGGCCTGATGAATGATCAGGGCGAGCTGCCCGGGATCCAGCGGGCGCTGACGGCCGACTCATTGGCGGCGATCCTTTCCTCGCTGCTCGGCACCTCGACGGTGGTCAGCTACATCGAGAGCGCGACCGGTGTGCAGGCCGGCGGACGGACGGGACTTACGGGAGTCGTCGTAGCAGGCCTTTTCCTCCTGTCGCTGTTCCTGACGCCGGTGATCCTCGCCATTCCCGGCGTGGCGGTGGCACCCGCGCTGGTGGTGGTGGGAATCCTGATGTTCGAGAGCGTGGCGGAGATCGACCTCAGCCGCTTCGAGATCGCCGCGCCGGCGGTGCTCACGATCGCGGCGATGCCGATGACCTTCAGCATCAGCACCGGCATGGGCATCGGCCTGATCGCCGCGGTGGTGATCGCGCTGGCGAGTGGTCGCGGAAAGGAAAACCTCACTCCCTTCACCATCGGTCTCGCGGTCGTGTTCGTGCTTCATTTCCTCGAGCCGCTGCTGATGCGAGCCGCGGGCTCTTGACGGGAGATGGGTCGGGCCAGGCGATTTTGATCTGGAGATGTCCCGCGGGCGTCAGGTCCGCTGACACATGGCCGCCGAGCAACTCGACGCAGGCCTTCACGATCGACATCCCGAGCCCCGAGTGGCCGTGGCCCGTGCGTGACTCGTCTTTTCGCCAGAATCGCTCGAAGACGTGTTCGACGTCCTGCTCGTCGAGGTCGGGCGCGGGATTGGTCATCCAGAAGCGGCGGGGTGAGGCTTCGAGGGCGACGGTGCTTTCCGGAGGAGCGTGGGCCACCGCGTTCCCGACGAGGTTGTGAAGGATAGTGGACCACAGGACGGGATCGGTGTGGAAAGGTCCGTCATCGATCCGCGGATCGAATCGAATGCGGCGCTCCGAGGCCTGGGGGGCGAGGCGCTGGGTGGCGTCGTCGATCGATTGCGCCAAGGGCACTTCCTCCAGGGTGACCGGCTGGCGGCCGGCGTCGGCGCGGGCGAGCAGGGCGAGCTTGTCGAGCAGGCTTTCGAGTTCGCCCGCGACCCCGAGGATCTCCCTGCAGCGGTCCGAGGTCGCCTCCTCCGGCCAGGTGGCACCGAGCTCGGCCATGCTTTTCAGCTCGGCCAGCGGCGTGCGCAGCTCGTGGGCGGCATGGCTGCTGAAGCGGCGCTCGCGCTCAAAGGACGCCTCGAGCCGGGCAAGCCAGTCGTTGAGGTTGAGGGCGACGGGGGCGAGCTCGGGCGGCAGGCGGTCGGCATCCAGGCGGCGGTGGAGCGACTCGGGCCGGATCGCTTTGACCTCGGCGGAAAGCCGGTCGAGTGGGTCGAGCCCGCGGCGCAGGCCGAGGCGGATCACCGGCACCATGGCCACCAGCGCCGCTGCGCCTGCTACGGTGAGCACCGTAGCCAGCAGCGCGAGCTGGAGGTGCATGCCACGGCTCGGGCTGGCGACGACCAGATGGAGGTCGCGGAAGCGCTTCTTCTTGTCGTCCTTCGGCTTGAAGGCCTGGAGGTAAAAGCGCGCCGGGCGCCCATCGCCGAGTCGGGCGGCGAAAATGTCCGGCTCCTCGTCGCCGGGAGTGCCGGCGCGGGGATCCTCGGTGATGCGGAAGCCGTCCTGCTCAAGCGAGGGCGACAGAAGAAAAAGCTCCCCGTTTCCCCGGCGGATCTCGAAGTAGTCCTCGCCGCCGCGGCCGAAGCCGGCGAAGTCCTGGACGGTGAGGTCGATCTCGAAGTCGCCGTCATCGATCTCCGAAGCGGTGATCAGCGCGCGGGCCTTGGCGGTGAGCGTTTCGTCGAACTGCTTCTGGAGCAGGCCGCGCATGGCGAGGAAAACGCCGAGGCCGGTGGCGATGAACAAGGCGCCGACGGCGAGGCACAGCAGCAGGGTGAGCCGGCGGCGGATCGAGATCATGCTTCGAGGACGTAGCCGAGCCCGCGGCGGGTGTGGATGAGCGCCGGGCTGCCGGGCGGCGAGATTTTCCGGCGCAGCGAGTAAATGGCGGCATCGACGGCGTTGCTGACCGGCCCTTTCAGCTCGGCGTAGAGGTGGGACTCGATCTGCTCGCGGTTCATGACCTGCCCCGGCCGGCGGGCGAGGAGTTCGAGCAGGGAAAACTCGCGCGCGGTGAGCGGCAGCGCGGCGCCCCCGAGGATGGCGGACTTGGTGGCGGTGTTGATTTCCAACGGACCGACCCGCAGCACGGGATCGGGCTGGGCGTAGCGACGGCGGACGAGGGCCTCGAGCCGCGCGACCAGCTCGGCCAGGGCGAAGGGCTTGGTGAGGTAGTCGTCGGCGCCGTGGCCGAGGCCGCGGACTTTTTCCTCCACGCCATCGAGCGCGGTGAGCAGCAGCACGGGCGTGCCGATGCCGTCGCGCCGCCAGCCGTGGAGCAAAGTGAGGCCGTCCATGCCGGGCAGCATGCGATCGAGCACCACGGCGTCGTATTTCGCGGCGCGGCCCATGGCATCGCCCTCGTGGCCATCGCCGGCGAGATCCACCGCGTGCCCCATGCGGGTGAGCGCGTTCTCCAGCGTCTCGCGGAGGCGGGGCGAGTCCTCGATGACCAGCAGTTTCATGGCGGCGCGGCAGCATCGAACCGGAAGTGGCACGCGTCCACTTCCGGCTGATAGATTCGAGTGGGTCGGCGCTCAGTCGTCGTGGTCTTCGGTCTCGCGGACCAGATTGCCGGAGGCATCGACGATGAGGTTGAGGTCGGGCTGGCCGGCACGGTCGATCTCGACATGCCAGATGACCTTTTCCCCGGCGGTCTCCTTTTCGATGTCTTCCAGCCGCCCGTTTCTCTCGGTGGCGAGCTGGCCGAGGAAGCGCGGAGCCTTGTCGTGGGGGACGTCCTCGACCGTTTTGACGAGCGTGCCGTTCTCGCGGACGTGGATTTTCAAGTCGAGGTCCTTGGGCAGGTCGACTTCGGCGATGTAGAGCGCCTGATCTCCGATGGCGTGGTGCTCGACTTCTTCGATTCGGCCGTCGCGGGCCTGCGCTTCGATGGTCGTGCGGACCGCGGCGGGGCAGTCGGCGAGGCTCAGCTCGCGGCCGTCGTCATCGGCGGCGGCGAAGCCGGTGGTCAGGGTCAGGGCGATCATGGTCTTGGTCAGGTTCATGGTGTTCATGGTGTTCGTGGTTTCAGGAAAAAGGGATCTCTCAGCGATGGACGCGCACGGTGAGCGGTTCGCCGCCGAGCAGGCCGTCGAAGACGACCAGCAGGTCGATGTGCTCGCGGGTGTCTTCCAGCACGAGCAGGCCTTCGGCCTTGCCGCCGTTTTCGGGCAGCGTGCCGATCGACTGCGTCGCGGTGCCGGCGCCATCCCAGAAGCGGAGCTCGAAATGGTCGTCCGGTTGCTCGGCGAAGCTGACGGGGATCCGCTTGGTGGCGGGGGCGCTGGCGTTTCCCGTGACGATCACGAAGCCATCGCGCACGGCCGCGATTTCGCGGATGCCGCGGCCTTTGCCGAGCTGCAGGCGGTGGACCTTCAGGCTGGCAGGCGAGGCCTCGAAAGGCGCATTCGCGGGGACTTCGAGCACGATGCCGTCGCCATCGAGATTCGGGGCGCGAAGGCCGATGAAAAGCAGGCCGTCGCGGGCGGTGAGGCCCTCGATGTTGAGTCCGTTCTGCTGCAGCGGCTCGTGAAGATGACGCGCGACCGCCGGCGTCCTGGCCAGCCACGGCTGGAGGCTGGTGCGGTCGATCGCCTGCTCGCGGATCTGGCCGGTTTCCGCATCGACCGGTAGTCGGTAGAACGAAAGCCGGTCCGGCTGGATGTCGGCCTTCTTTTTCCCGACGCCGTGTGAGCCGACCACGTAGTAAGCCGAGGTCTGCGGGCAGAAGGCGACGCCCTCGATATCGACCTCCGCCTTGTCGATGGGGCCATCGACGGGCAGCGGGATCGGCCGGCGCGACTCGATGCGGTGCTTGTCCGGCTGCATCAGGCCGGGCTGCACGTGAAACATCTCGTCGCTGCCGACCAGCACCGTGCCGGGGCCGGAGGCGGCGAGCCCGCTCAGGTCGAGCGGGTTCTCGAATGCGGCGAGGTGCCAGCGCTCGTCGCGCAGCTCGAGTTCATGGGCGCCGGCGATGGCCGGCAGCGCGGCGAGGAGAAGGAGGGTCGGGTTCACCCCCGATCCCTAGCCCGCGAAGATGAGGGCCAGATGAGCGGGAGGGAAAAATCGGCTCAGAAGTAGTAGCCGAAGTTGATGTTGAAGCGGCTCTGCCAGCGCTGGCCGCGGTTGGCACCGAAGTTGGTGAACGATTCGTTGCCGATGAAATAGTTGCCGTTCGAGTAGGCCCAATCAACGTAGACATACCAGCCGCCGCGGGCGATCGCCATGCCGAGGACGTTCATGGCCGAGTCGTTGAGGCTCACGCCGGCGTTGTCGCAGCCGTCCTTCAGCAGGATCGAGAAGTCGTCGTAGAAGGTGATCGAGTCGAACCAGTCGTTGTTTTCCGGCTCCCAGGTGTAGGCGATGCCGACCGCCGGCAGCAGCCCGCGGCTGGCGACGGGGAACTCGAAGTCATACGCGCCCATGCCGATCAGGTCGTTGCTGAGGCCGGTGCCCGGGCGGTAGTCGGCGGCGTAGTCGTAGCCGGTGAGCTGGGCGACGACTTCCCACGGACCGCGCTGGTACGTCCCGTGCACCGCGGCGGCGAGCTGGTGGGAGTCGTTGGCGAAACGGGGATCCGCCTCGAGCAGGCCGGCCTGGAACGAGGCGCCGGCGTCGAAGCTGCGGTCCTCGCCGAAGCTGAAGTGGCGGATGGCGCGGAGGTTGACCTGGTGGCGCTCGCGGTAGTGCGAGTTCGGGCTGCCGTTGTCGACGATATCGTAGGAGTAGCGCGCGCTGTCGGCGGTGGCACCGCGGAAGTTCGGTTCGGCGGCGGCGTAGTAGGCGAGGTCGAGCGTCCAGTCGCCGGCTTCCTTGCGATAATTCAGGCCGAGGTCCATGTCGTCGGTGAGGCCAACGTAGTAGCCGAGGTCGAAGAACCAGTTGTGCGAGGTGCCGTAGGGCCCGGCACCGAAGGGGACGCGGTTGAGGCCGGCCTGGAGGACCGAGTCGTCCTCGAACCGCCAGCCGAGCCACGCGGTGTGGGCGAAGTTGTAGCCATCGTACCAGCGGTATTCGGCCTTCGCGAGAAATCCGGGCTCGCCACGGTCGTAGTCGAGATTGATGCGGAAGGTATCGAGCTCGAAGTTGCCACCGTGGCCGCCGCGCTGCGGGGCCGTGGTGCCATTGTGGGTGTAGTCGCCGAGCACGAAGTTGGCGCGGATGGCCCCGCCGATCCGGAGGTCGCCGAGGTAGAAGCCCGCGCGCTCCTCGTCTTTCTGCTCGATGGGCGCGGGGACGTCAGCTTGCTTCGAGGTCTCGGGTGGGAAATCGGAACCCTCTGCTTCCGCTTCAAGCTCGGGCATGGCCTCGCGGGCGGCGAGCTCGGCACGGGCCTGGGCGAGTTCGGCCTCGAGGCGGACCACTTTTTCCTCGAGCGATTCCGGCCCGCTGCGGTCCTGGGAAAAGGCGATCGCCGGCAGCCAGGCGACGGTGGTGAAGAAGGCGGCTTTCAGCATCAAATCATCAGGGGTTCGGAGCTTGGCGGGAGCGTTCCTCGGCGGCGACCTCGCGGATCTCATCGAGTTCCTCCTCGTGCCGCTGCTCCAGCTGGGCCTGCTTCAGGCCCTTGAGGAGCGACCACGCCATGAGCAGCAAAACGATGGCAAAGGGGAAGCCGGTGATGATCGAGGCGGTTTGGAGCGCCGACAACCCGCCGCACAGCAGCAGCACCGCGGCCACGGCCCCTTCCAGCAGCGCCCAGAAGATCTTCTGGATCACCGGCGGATTCGGGTGGCCGCCGCCGGTGATGGTGTCGATGACCAACGAGCCGGAGTCCGAGCTGGTGACGAAAAAGGTGACGATCACGAAGATCGCGATGGTGCCGGTCACGCCGGCCCACGGGAAGCGCTCCAGAAGTACGAAGAGTGCCGTAGAAACGTCCTCGCCGACGGCGGCCACGATCCCGCCGCCGCCGATTACTTCCTCGTAGAGGGCGGTGTTTCCGAACACCGTGAGCCAGAAGAAAGTGACGAGCGTGGGCACCAGCAGCACGCCGAGCGCGAACTCGCGGATGGTGCGACCGTAGGAAATGCGGGCGATGAACATGCCGACGAAGGGGCTCCACGCGATCCACCACGCCCAGTAGAAGATGGTCCAGCCGTTCTGCCAGTGCTCGGGGTTGCCGTTCGAGTCGGCCTGGTAGGCCTCGGTCCAGAACGCCATGCTGAGGAAACGCGCGAGGTAGCTGCCGAGGTTCTGCACGAAGGCATCGAGCAGGTGGGCCGTGGGACCGAGGATGAGCACCATCAGCAGCAGCGCGCCGGCGATGAACATGTTGGTGTTCGAGAGGAACTTGATGCCCTTGTCCAGGCCGCTGACCACGGAGCCGGTGGCGATGAGGGTGATCAGGGTGATCAGGATGATCTGCACGGTCGTCCCGCTGAGGCCGAGCGAGGTCGCGGCGCCATCGCCGCTGGCGGCGGCCACCGTTTCCGGCATCAGGAAATGCAGGCCCGAGTTCACTTGCTGCACGCCGAACCCGAGCGACGTGGCCACTCCGAACAAAGTCGCAACCACGGCAAGGATGTCGATGGCGTGGCCGATCGGCCCGCGCACGCGCTCGCCAAGCAGCGGGTAGAAGGTCGAGCGGATGGTCAGCGGCAGCTTGCGGTTGTAGGCGAAGAAGGCGATCGCCGCGGCCACCACGGTGTAGACGCCCCAGGCGTGCAGCCCCCAGTGAAAGAAGGTCAGGCTCATCGCGATCCGCTCGCCGGCGGGCGCGGCGACGAGGCTGATGTTCGGCGGCGATTGGTAGTGGTAGATCGGCTCGGCGACCGACCAGAACACGAGGCCGATGCCCATGCCGGCGGAGAACAGCATGGCGAACCAGCTCGGGTAGCTGAAGTCGGGCTTGGCCAACCGGCCGCCGAGCCGAACGTCGCCCAGGCGGGTGCTGGCGAGGAGGATGGCGACCAGCAGCAGCGCGTTGACCGACAGCACGAAGAACCAGCCGAAGGAATCGCTCATCCAGGTCTTCGCCGCATTGAAGGCGGCCTCCGCGCCGGCGGCATCGTGCAGCGCCCAGATCCCGCCACCGATGGTGAAGAGAATGATGAGCAGGGCGGAGACGGGAAAAACGATCGGATGGAATTCAAGCGGGCCGATCT
Organism: Haloferula sargassicola; assembly: GCF_040362925.1. NCBI lineage: Bacteria > Pseudomonadati > Verrucomicrobiota > Verrucomicrobiia > Verrucomicrobiales > Verrucomicrobiaceae > Haloferula > Haloferula sargassicola. Next base: position 51,383 of record NZ_BAABRI010000004.1, on the reverse strand, counting down.
TGATGTAGTCCGGGCTGTGGGCGTCGTCTCGGGCTTCCTCAGGCAGGTGGGTCGGCTTCTCGCTCATAAGACTCGGGGACAGGCCCCGAAGTCATGAAAATCGAAACAAGGCCGGTGAAAGTGGGCGGCAAGGGTAGGGCCATCCATCCCCAAGGTGAAGGACCGATTGAAAGAATTGAGACATTGGTCTTCATGCAACGCGGTGCTTCCTACTAGGAAAGCCGTAGTGGCAGCCGTCGCAGGCGCTTGCCGGTGGCGTGGTGGACGGCATTGGCGATGGCGGGAGCGACCGCGATGAGCGGGGTTTCGCCGGCGCCGACCGAGGGCAGGTCGGGCCGGTCGAGCAGGTGGACGTCGAGTTGCGGCAGGTCCACGAAACGAGGCACCCGATACTGCGCGAAGCTGCCGTTGGTGATTCGGCCGTTCTCGAAGTGGATGATTTCGCGAAGCGCCGGGCCGAGTCCCATCAGGATGCCGCCCTCGACCTGGGTGCGGACATTATCGGGGTTGTGGATCTTGCCGCACTCGAAGGCTTGGCAGACGAGAGTCGGGCGGATCGTTTCGCCATCGATCTCGACCTCGACGCAGGCGGCGACGACCGAGCCCTTGTCGAGCCCGCAGGCGAGTCCGACGGCGGACTTTTTCGCGACCCAGCGTTTCCTGAAATCGAAGGCCTCGGCGGCGGCGAGCAGCACGTCGCGCAAGCGCCCGTCTTCGAGGTGATCGAGGCGGAAGCTCAGCGGGTCGCGGTCGGCGACGAGCGCGAGTTCATCCATGAAGCACTCGCGGGCGAAAGTGTTGCCGGTGGTGGCGAGGCAGCGGTAGGAGCCGTGGCGGAGCGGCGGGTCGGCATCCACCGAGCGGACGTGGACCTTCGGGCAGCGGTAGGGCAGCTCGAGGCCGTGGCCGCCGGCGTTGATGTTGACGAAATGCCAGGAGGTCAGCTTGCCCCCGGCATCGAGGCTGGCCTCGGCCTCGATCTCGGCGGCAGGGCGGAAGTAGGCCCAGGAAAACTCCTCGCCGCGGGTCCAGCGGAGCTGCACCGGCTTGCCCGCGGCCTTGGCCAGGCGGGCGCATTCGACCGCGCATTCGCCGGTGTGCTTGCCGCCGAAGCCGCCGCCGAAGTCGGGCACGATCACCCGCACCTTGTCCTCGTCCATGCGGAAGGCGCGCGCCAGCTCGCCCCGGACGCGGAAGGGCATCTGGGTGCCGGTCCAGACGGTGAGGCGTCCATCGTTATCCCACTCCGCGACGGCCGCCCGCGGTTCGAGCGGCGCGTGCTGGACGTAGGCGATGCCATATTTTTCGCGCAGCGCGTGGGCAGCCGATTCCATTTCCGCGGCATGGGGATTGGCGGGGACTTCGGCGGTCTTCCGCAGGTGCACTGCAAGGTCCTTGCTGGTGGGGTGGGGGGCGGCCTCCCACTCGGCCGAGGCCGCCAGCGCTTCGATCCGCTTCGCGGCTTCGTGGGTGGTCGGGGCGACCACGCCGATGAAGTCGCCATCGCGGATCATCGGCAGATTCTTGTCGATCGACTTGAGCTTCGCCGTGTACGAGGGACGCCGTAGCACCTTGCCGTAGAGCATGCCCTCGCGGACGATGTCGCTCGGGTAGCGGTGGCTGCCGGTGACGATGTCGCGGGCGTTGGGGCGGGGAATCGAGTTTCCGAGCACCTCCCATTCGTTCCACGGGGTGAGCGTGACGGACTCGGGGAGCGTCTCGGCGAGCTTTTGGGTGGCGGTTTCGTCGGCGGCGAGGTCGGCGTAGGTGAAATTCTTCTCTTCATGGGTCGCGGAGCCCTTGGCGAAGACGACCTTGCCCGGCTCCACGCCCCAGGCCGCGGCGGCGGTGGCGATGAGGATCTGCCGGGCGGCGGCGCAGCCTTCACGTACGGCGGGCACCGTAGACGGCGTGGTGCGGCTGCCGGCGGTGCCGCCGTCGTCCGGGACCAGTGCGGTGTCCGCCATGACCAGCGCGATGCGGTCGGGCGGGACCCCGAGTTCCTCGGCCGCCGCCTGGGTGAGCTGGGCGCGGGCACCCTGGCCGCACTCGACCTTGCCGGTGAAGACGGTGATCGAGCCGTCCTTGCCGAAATGGACCCGCGCGCCGACGGGCGTGTCGTTTCCGCGGCCGCGGCGGCGCTGGGCGTGGGCGAGTGGCACCATCGAGACCAGCACGCCCGATCCCATCAGCTGCAGGAAGGTGCGGCGGCCGAGAGGGAAGTGGTAGCGGGTGTCGACGAGTTGGGCGTCGATTTCCTGCTCGCTGACCGGGAGATGGAGCGGCGTGGGTTTCATCGGCGGGCCTCCTCGCTGTTGAGGGCGGCGGCCCTTTTCACGGCGTCGCGGATCTCCGAGTAGCCGCAGCAACGGCAGAGGTTGCCGTTCATGGCTGCGGTGATACCGGCTTCGTCGGGCGAGGAATCGCGCTCTAGCAGGCCGACGGAGGTCATGATCATGCCCGCGGTGCAGTAGCCGCACTGGAAGGCCTGCTCTTCGAGGAAAGCCTGCTGGACCGGGTGCAGCTCCCCTTTTGCCGCAAGGCCTTCGATGGTGCGGACCGGCTTGCCGGCGATCGCGGAGACCGGCGTGCGGCAGGAAAAGGCGCGCTCGCTCCCGATGAGCACCGAGCAGGCGCCGCACTGTCCCTCGCCGCAACCGTATTTCGTACCGGTCAGGCCGAGGTCCTCGCGCAACACGTCGAGGAGCGGACGTCCGGGGTCCGTGCGGACCGTGGTGGGATCGCCGTTGAGGGTGAAATGGATGTCCTGCGCCATGATGGGTGAGCGGCCACTGTGGCACAGCCCGCGGGCGATGCCAGCGGATGTCACCTCCAGCACAGCTCGTCCATCGCCCAGACTTCGCTGGCGTGCTGGATCTCCTGCTGGCGCAGCTTGAAGATCTTTTGGCGGCGATCGACGCGTGTGACGTCGTCCAGCTTGTCGGGCTCCGCTTGCTGCTCAAGGCCGTTGGCCTCCTGCTGCGCCTGCTTCATTTCCCGCCAGTGCTGGATGAGCGAGCGGACTTCCTTGCGCACCGATTCGTCATCAAGCGTGGCAAGCACCTGCGGCTCGTCGGGGTGGAGGATCTCATCGAATTTCTCCTGCACCATGCGGGTGCCGGGGATGGCCGGCTTGTCGGAGTCGTGCGCTTTTTTCAGCGCGTTCACCAGTTCGATCGAGCGCCGCAGCCGGCACCAGCGTTGCCACTCGGTGAGATCGGGGTGGGTGGTGTGCTCGTAAGTCGGGAGCCCGGGTTCGTCCTTCACGACGTGCACGTCGTGGTATTCGGCATCGAAGAAATTCCGCACGTCGCCGAGCCACTTGCGGCGCTCGTCGCGCAGGGTGCCGCGCCATTGATCGACCGCCTTGACCAGCTTCGGATCGGCATCCTGCGGCGGCGGCGGGGAGGCGTTGACCTTTGCAAGCTCGGCATCGATCAGCGCGCCGAGCCGCAGCAGGCGGTGCAGTTTCACCTTTTCCTCGCGCATCCGCATTTCGGCATCGACCGAGCGCGCGGTCTGGTCCCAGGCGCTCTGTTCCATCTGGTGGGAAATGTCCTTGAGCTTGCTGATCGAGGCGAGCTGCTTGGGCAGCTGCGTGGCCGGGGTTCGCAGCGACGCGATCAACGCGTCAGGCTTGAGGGCATCGCCCAGGGAAAGGTCGACGGCGCCCTTCACCTCGTCGGTCAGCTCGCGGACAACCGGCTTTTCCTCGGTGGCCTGGGCGAAGTCGGCCTTGGCCTTGAGGTAATCGCGGTTGCGCGTCTTCATGAGGTTCTCGGCCTCGCTCCATTTCAGCTCGACGGTCTCGAAAGGCGACTGTGCCTTCACCTCGGCGGCATAACGGCGTCCCTCGACGGCCGTGTGCTCGACGACGGACTCGCTCACTCGCTGTTGGGCGCAGCTGGAGGCGAGGATGGCCGCCAGACCGATGCAGGGTAGGGAGCACGCCTTCACAGCCGAATCTACGACGCAGGCAAGAGGGTCTTTCGTAAATGTTGAGCAAATGATCGTGGGGGCGCAAGAAGCGCGATGATTGCGCCCTTGAGTGGAAACGATTAATGATGTTGTCATTTCGGATGTTGCTTCCCGCCGCGCTATGACATCCCAACGATCGATCGCCTTCCACGCCTTGCTGCTCATCTTCCTGCTGCACCGATCCGGCAGCGCGCAGGTGGTGCCGAACACGGTATTCAGCGGCAGCGCCACGGCGTATCCTTACGAGGGCGATGGGGCATACTCGATTCCTGCCGCGGAACTGCCGGCCTACACGGTGGCGATGAATGCCGATCAGGACGGAAACTCGGCCTGGGGCGGCGCGTGGGTGGAGGTGACGGGGCCGGAGGGCACGGTGCAGGCCATGGTCGTCGATCTCTGTCCGGGCTGCGGAAGTGGCAATCTCGACATGGACGAGGAGGCCTATTTCCAGATCGCGAGCGAGTATGGCATCGTCCCGATCGCCTGGAAATGGATCACCGCTCCCGGCGAGATCGGACCGATCCATTTCTATTCGGAGGGCAGCAATCCGTATTACCTCAAGCTGCAGGCGGCCAACATCCAGAACCCGGCCGAAAAAATGGAGGTGTTTTTCGAGGGAAGCTATGTCGATATGCCGCGGAGCGCGGACAATCATTTCATCTTCAGCGGTGGCGGCCCGCTGCCTGATCCCTTCACCATCCGCGTCACCGACATCTTCGGGAACGAGGTCGTGTCCGCCGGCCTGACCCTCGCGGGGACGGCGGAAGGACAGAATGGCTCCGGGAATTTCCCGAAAATCACCACCGGGGAAATCGTGATCGAACAACCGCTCGGGACGCCGGTCTTCGACGGGGAAGCGCGCGATTTCGGCATCTCCGTCGATGCTTCCCTGAAGGCGGTCGAGTTCACGGTTCGAAACGAAGGCTCCAGCTTGCTGACGGGGCTCGCCTTGACCATCGACGGCGCGGATGCCGTGGATTTTTCGGTCCGGACGGCACCGGCCCCGTCGCTCGCCCCGGGCGGCACGACGAATTTCAGCATCGGCTTCAGCTCCGCGGCCACCGGCGAGCGCGGCGCGGTGCTGCACCTCGCCAGCAGCGCCTCGGATCCGTCCCTGGCCTCGTATGAAGTGGTGCTGTCCGGTCGCGCGTTTTCCTCCTCCATGGATTCGGATCTCGATGGGCTGAACGATGCCGCGGAGGCGGCGATGGCCCCGCTGGGATTCGATTGGCAGGAGGCGCAGCCCGCGCTGGTGGCGAACTACTATGACCATGCGAATTTGGCCGGACTCTATGATGAATCCCAGGTGAAGGCGCTCCACGTGGATGTGCCGCTGATCCAGCGGCAGTCATCGGGATCGTTCGTCCTCCGGCTCGGGCTGCGGAAATCGGACGACCTGTCGATCTTCGCGCCGTTCCCTTTTTCCGCCTCCGGCATCTCGATCAACGGCGCGGGCCAGCTCGAATACGAATTCACTTCGCCGGACGACGCCGCCTTTTACCGGCTGGAGACGGATTGAGGTTCACTGGATCGAGACGCGGAAGAACCCGTGGCCGTGCGGAAAAAGCGCGGGCGAGGGGGTGATGGTCACGTCCCGCACGCCGCCCCCGGGATCTCTGACGGTGGCGCGATCCAGCACCGGGATGGTCTGAGCCCCACCGGTGGAGCGGGCGATTTCGATCCACAAGGGGCTGCCGAGATCCGCCGAGGCCTGGAGGACGTAATCGAGGTCGGTCCGGCTGGCATCGCATCGGAACCGGAGATCCGCGCCGGCACCGGCGTGGACGGGACGCGGGCCGAGCAGCGCGGCATCGCCGGCTTTCGGATCGGAGGAAAAGGCATACTCGAACAGGTTGATGAGGCCGTCGCCGTCCGGGTCGGAGCCGTCCGCCGCTTCGCCGCTGTCGGCCGGATTGCCGAAATGGTAGTTCCGCCAAGCGGCCCGGCTGGCGGTCGTCCAGCCCGCGCCGCCGGCGAAACGAAGGACCGCATAGTCAAGCGTGCCACCATGGCGGGTGAAGCCGGCGGCCACGATCGAGCCATCCGGCGCAAGGGCGATGTCCCGGCCCTCTTCGTCATCGGAGCCGAGCGAGGTGGTGAGGAGCCCGTCGCTGCCGAAGGAGGGATCGGGCGCGCCGTTCGGCAGCAAGCGCAAGGTCATGATCTCCTGATTGCCCCCGTTGCCCACGCTCAGGGAGCCGGTGAGGACGAGTTTTCCGTCCGGCTGCCGGGCCGCCGAGTAGGTGTCGTTGCTCATCGTCGTGACCCGGCGCACCACCTTGCCACCGATGCCGAAGGCCGGATCGGGCGAGCCATCGGGGAGGTAGCGGACGAGGAGGATGTCGCCGAGGTCCGACGAGCCGACCAGGAGGATCCGGCCGTCGGGTTCGAGCATCAAGCGGCGGCCGAAGTCATGGTGGGTGGAAACCGGAGTTCGCACGCGGCCGGTGCCGCCCAGGGAGGGATCGAGCGAGCCGTCCGCGCGATAGCGCACGAGGCAGAAGTCGTAGTCGGCGGCTCCCGTGGCATAGCCGCCGAGCAGGACCCTGCCATCGGGCTGGACGACCACGCAGCGGCAGTAGTCGTGGGTGTTGCCGCCGATGTCCGTGGTGACCCAGCCGCCGGAGCCGAAGGTGGCGTCGAGGCGACCATCGGGCAGGAACCGCGCGGCGGCGAAGTCGTAGGTGCTCGCGCCCTGCCGTTCGCCGGCCATCACCATCCGGCCGTCGTTTTGAAGTGCCAGTCCATAGGCCCGGGAGCCCGTTTCACCGAGCATCGACAGGACCTTGCCGCCGCTGCCGAAGTCGGGGTCGAGGCTGCCATCGGCCCGATGGCGGGTCATCGCGAACATCGTGTCCCCGTCTTGGTCGGCGTATCCGGCCAGCAGCAAGCGTCCATCCGGCAGCAGGGCCAGCCCGGTCACCTGCGAGCCATAGGTGCCGATGGCCGGCAGGATTTTCCCCCCGCTGCCGAAGGCCGGATCCGGGGCGCCGCCGGGGAGCAGACGCATGGCGGAAAAGCTCTTCCGCCCGGCGACCACCGACGACCCGGCCGCCACGATCCGGCCATCCGCCTGCACGCCCACGGCGGCGGCCACGTCATCGCCGGTGCCGATGGCGGTCACGACCGTGCCGCCATTTCCGAAACCGGGCATGAGGTCGGACGGAGCGAGAATGGTGATCCCGAAGCTCCGGGTGGAGGTCCAGCCGAAGGGGTTGGTCGCCGTGAGCGTGAACTGGAAAGCTCCCGGGGCCTCGCCGGCCAGCCGCATCTTGCCTACATCGACGACCTCACGCGCCTTCCCTGGCACGCGTGGCGCTCGCCCGCCGGGACTTGGAGCAAGGAGCAGGTCGCCCCGACCCACATGTCCTACGTTTACGGCCGCACCGGCCTGCTGCTGGATGGCGCGGACCTGCCCTTGGTCATGCTGGTCGACAACGGCGCGCTCAAGATCGCGCGCCGCACCTCCGGCGGCCAGTGGGTGCTCGACGAGATTGCCGATCTCCTGGACCCGCACGACCACGGCGTGGCCTGTTCGCTGATCCGCGGCCCCGAGGGGCGGCCGATGGTGAGCTACTACGACAGCCTGGAGCGCGACGTGATGGTGGCGTGGAAACCGGCGGCCGGGCCGTTGACGATCAAGCCGCTCGGCGGCCAGCAATACCGGCTGGAATGGGGCGGGGAAACGACCGGCGTGTGGATCGACCGCAGCCCGAGCCTTGATGCGGGATCGTGGATCGAGGCGGCGGGACCGGTGACGGGGACCCACTGGACGACCACCCAGCCGGAAGACCGCATGTTCTACCGCGTGCGCTCCGAGTAGGGACTTTTTTTCCCGGTGTGCGCGGGTAGCTTCGGGCCGTCGCGATGGTGAAGACATGGATGGGAGCGCTGCTGGAGAAGCGTCTGCTCGGCGAGCTGGAACTCGGCGCGGGGGAGTGGGCGATCGACTTTTCCCAGCCGCCGGGCGAGCCGGCGCTGGCCGGGCCGGACTCGGTCTCGTGGCGCGTGTTCCGGAGCCCGGTGGCGCTGCTGGTCGGCGGCATCGCGGCGGTGATCATGGAGCTGGCCGAGCCCCGGGTGCGCTCGGGGGTGTGGGATTACTCGAGCTTCCGCACCGATCCGCTATCGCGCATGCGGCGCACCGGCTACGCGGCGCTGGTCACCGTCTACGGCCCGCGCTCCGCGGCGGAAAAAATGATCGCCGCGATCGGTCGCATGCACGCCCGGATCCGCGGCACCACGCCGGGGGGAGAGCCCTACCGGGCCGACGATCCCCAGCTGCTGGCCTGGGTCCACGCCACGGCGCTCCATGGCTTCATGGAAGCCTACCACCGCCATGTGCGACCTCTTTCCGCGGGTGAGCGGGATCAATTCGTGGCGGAGGGCGTCCCGGCCGCCCGGCTCTACGGCGTGGAAAATCCACCGCGCTGCGAGGACGATCTTCACGCGATGTTCAAGGCCATGCTGCCGCGGCTCGAGCGCTCGGAGATCCTCTTCGAGTTCCTGGAAACGCTTGCCCGCCTGCCCTTGCTTCCCGGCCCCCTGCGACCTCTGGCCGGGCTGGTCATCCCCGCCGCGGTGGATCTGGTCCCTTCCGCGATCCGCTCGGCGGCCGGGCTGGGCCCGGGTTTCCCGATGCCGCCGGGGGCTCGTTCGATGCTGGCGTTTTCCGGAAAATCGATCGCCCGGCTGCCCATGCCCTCGCTGCCACCGGCAAGGGCCTGCGCCCGGCTCGGCCTACCCGCCGGACATTTGTTGGGGTGACGGGTGGCAAACAACGAGCCCGCGGGGCGCGATCGCGGGGGATCCTCACCGGTGCCTTCTCTGCCGCCTTCCGTGACCGGGGAGACCATATCGGCGGCCGGCAGATGGGTCGCCCACCGGGGATGGGCCGTGCGGAGATAGACCGGCGAAGATAAAGAAAGCGCAACACTCGGCCGGTTGGAGCGTTGACATGAGGCGGCTAACCCTGCTTTCTCCGGCCACTGGCGGCGCTTTTCGTTCGTCGCGGCCCGCCCGCACGTGGCAGGATCGGGACATGCCATAACAGGAACCACGAAGACCGATGTCGAAGAACATTTCCAACAACGCAACCGGACGCCTCAGCGACGAGGCGGTCGAAGCCATGGCCGCCACCTTCCGGGTCCTCAGCGAGCCCTCACGCCTGTCGCTGCTCCAGGAGGTGAAGGGCGGCGAAAAGTCGGTCAATGAGTTGGTCGAGGCGACCGGGCAAGGCCAGGCCAGCGTTTCGAAGCACCTCAAGATCCTGTTCGATGCCGGGCTGGTGAGCCGCCGGCGGGATGGCACCAAGGTCTACTACCGAGTCGAGGGCGACTTCGTTTTTTCCCTGTGCAAGATGGTCTGCGACCGGCTCGACGAGGCCCAGCACTCCCGCGGGATCATCGACTTCCGCTGACTCGCCACGCTCCGGCCGCGGCAGGGCCGGAAACGTCAAGCGCCCGGTGGCCGATGACCCCCGGGCGCCCGTTTTTCCCCGAATATCAAATCATCACGGCTGCGGACGGGGCGTCTCCGCGGTTTCGGCGGGCAGCTCGGGCAGCGTCACCTCCGGCAGCTTGCCGGTGAGCGACCGCAGAAAGGCGGCCACCTGGGCGACTTCGTTTTCATCCAGCACGCCGCCGAGCTGGCTGTCGCTCATGATCTTCACCGCCTCCTCCAGCGTCCAGATCTGGCCGGAGTGGAAGTAGGGCGCGGTCAGCGCGACGTTGCGCAGCGGCGCGGCGCGGAAGACGTAGTGGTCGGCCTCGGTGTTGGTCAGGGCGAAGCGGCCCGTGTCGCCGGCGGGAAGGATGTCGGCAGTGGGTTTTTTCAGCACGCCGAAGGGGTGGTAGCTCCGGCCGCCGATGTTCACGCCGCTGTGGCAAGCGATGCAGCCCTTCGTCACGAACAACCGCAGGCCGGCCTTCTGGTTGGCATCGAGCGCGGCTTCATCGCCGCCGAGGTAGCGGTCGAACGGCGCGTCCGGGGTGATCAGTGTGGCCTCGAAGCTCTCGATCGCCCTGGCCATGTTGTCGAAAGTGACCGGGGAATCCTCGCCGGGAAAGGCTCTGCCGAAGCGCTCGGCGTACTCGGGGATGCTCTTCAGCACGGACTCGACCCGCTCCGGCGTGCTGGCCATTTCCACTCCGGCCTGCACCGGCCCCTTGGCCTGCGTCTTGAGGTCTTCGGCCCGGCCGTCCCAGAACTGCGCCACGTTGAAGACGGCGTTGAGCACCGTGGGAGCATTGCGCGGGCCCTTCTGCCAGCCATGGCCCACCGAAGTAGGCAGGTTGTCGTCGCCGCCCATCGCCAGGTTGTGGCAGCTATTGCAGCTGAGAGTGCCCCCCTTCGAGAGGCGTGGGTCAAAGAAGAGCATTTTGCCCAGGGCCACCTTGTCCTTGCTGGTCGGATTGTTGGGGATTTCCTCCGCCTGGGCAGGCACCCGCCCGAACACCGCGCGTGCGGTCTGGAGAATCCTCGCATCGTCAGCCCGGGCGCTGACCAGGGTGGCGGCCACGCCTGGCACCACCCACACGAGGAGAATGAAGCGGGTTTCCATGGCGGCCGGGATCGTGGGGAACGTTCGACCTCAATGCTACGCATGGCTTGGGTTTCTCAGCCCGTGATTTGCCTAACCATGGCGGACGGAATCCTCCGGAATCCCGCACCGGGCTTATTCCGCGACAAAGCGATGGCGCTCGGCATGCTCCGTGGCGAGCGGGAGGAGCGTGGCGGCATCGTCGCCGAGTTCGGTTGCGATGATCTCCTGCTCTTTCTTCAGGTTGGTGTGCACGAGATACGGGTTGTCGGTATTGATGCAGAAGGGGATGTCGTGGCGCGCCAGATCCCGGATGAAATGGCCGAGCGTGGTGAAGTCCGGAATGACCTGGGTCACGCGGTTGACGGTCGGGCAGACCTCCAGGCAGGTCTGCCGCTCGCGCAGGATGGTCAGCAGGGTGGTGCGGAGTTTCTTTTCCGCGTGGCGCAGCTCGATGCCGTGGCCGATGCGGTCGGGCCGGACTTTCTCCAGCACCCGCCGGATGCCTTCGGGTCCGGTGCCGGCGCTCTCCCCCACGTGGTAGGTCAGTTTCAGGCCGGCTGCGCGGGCGGTCTCCATCATGCGTGCGATCTCGCCCAACCACTCGGCATCGAGTTCCAGCGCGCCGGATTCCGGGCCGGCCATGTCGAGGCCGACGACGCCGTTGGCGCCGTTCAGGGATCCCCGGCTGCGCCATTTCACCGCGGCCTCGATGATCTGCCAATTGGCATCAAGGGGCAGGTCGCGGCCGAGCGAGAGAATGATGCCGGTGGCCACGCCATAGTGCAGCGAGGCCCGCTCGAGGCCCTGCATGACGGCCAGGATGATGGCATCCATGGTGTGCAGGCCCTGGCGGACGCGTTTGTAGGGATTGAACCGGAGTTCGACGGTGTTCACCCGGGCGCGGCGATAGGCTTTGGCGACCACCTGATAGGCAGAGACGCTTGCCGCCGAGGGAGATGACTGGATTTCCTCGGTGACTTGAAAATAGCGGCCCAGGAAGTCATCGAGCGACTTCACTTCATCGGTTCGTGCGGTCAGCGACTGGTGAAAAGTGGTGAAATCCCGGAAGCTGGTCCGCAATCCGTTGTCGCATAGGATTTCCCATAGCACCGAGGACGGAACCGCGCCGCCGAGGTGGATGTGGAGGTCGTGCATGGCCCAGCAAAGCCACTCCCGTGCCGGATGGCAATGCCGGTGGAGGTAGGGGCACGGCGGACGGGGGACAGTGGGACACTCCGCCCGGTCCCTTCGGCGACAGGCTCAATCCGGACAACGGCGATCACTACTTCACCACGCCGATTCCGGTCATCGGCATCCAGGTCGATCATGACAACCGCGGAGATGGTGAGGATGATTTTCGAATCGATGTCGATGGAGTGATGTCGCTCAGCGATCCCTATGCGGCCTCCGGCGTGACCACGGTGAAGACCTATCTGCCGTATGAATGGCACAACGTCGGCACCTGCACCGACGACACCGGTGGCGGGATGACCTATCTGGGTGGGTTCTCGCTGGTGGTGAGCGACAGATCCTTCCCGAGCCGGCGGCTCCCTCGCTCATTGGTCTTTCCGGATTGCTGGTGGCCTGTGGCCGCCGCCGTGACTGACGTTCGCTGTTGGGGCACCCGGCCGGTTCATGGCTTCCTGCTCCGCGGGGCATCCGAATGAGCTAATGCTCGCGTTCCGGCGGCGTGGCGGGCAGAAGAGGGGCCGATGGATCGACGGGTATTTCTGGGCTGGGGGAGACCGCTGCTGGGGGCGGTGGTGGAGTGGCTTTGGGCGCGTCGCGGGGAAATGCCGGGGATGTTGGTGGTGGTGCCGACCGCCCAGGCGGGCCGTCGTTTGCGCGAAGCGCTGGCGGAAAAGGGGGCTTGTCTGGCGCCGCGGGTGACGACGGCGGGCCAGCTGCTGGTGCCGGAGGGCGCGGTGGGTCGGGCGGTGGAGGTGGCGGCGTGGGTCGAGGCGCTGGAGGCGGTGGAGGATTGGACGAAGTTCGAGGCGGTGTTCCGGGAGTCGCCGGGCGAGGGGGAGGCACCGGGATGGGCGCTGGCTTTGGCGCGGTCGATGGTGGATCTGGAGCGCTCGCTGCGGGAAAACACTCTGGCAATCCCGCAGGCGGCGAAGTGGCTGGAGAACACGATCGAGGCCGAGCGCTGGGCGGGCTTGGCGGAGCTTTCGCGTCGTCGCGATGAGGTGCTGCGGGCTTGGGGCATGACGGGCGCGAACCGGGCTCTGGCGGAGGCGCCGAAGCTGTCGGGGAAGTTGGTTTTCGCGGGCGTGTGGGATTTTCCCGATGCACTGGTGCGGCGGATCGAAGAGGCGGAGGTCACCTGTTTGGTGGCGGCTCCGGCGGAGGAGGCGAAGCACTTCGATGCGTGGGGTCGGCCGCTGAAGGAGTCTTGGGAAAAGCGCGACCTGGACTGGCCGGAAAGCGGTGGAGTTCATCTGGCGGCGCATGCGCGGCATCAGGCGCAGCGGGCGGTCGAGCTGGTGGCGGCGGCGGGGACGGGATCGGACGAGCTGACCCTGGGCTGTGCCGACGAAGAGACCTCGGGCGAGCTGGTGCGGGCCTTCCGGGCGGCGGGGTGGAAGGTGCATGATCCGGGCGCGGTGGCCGGCGCGGGGGCGCGGGCGTGGTTGAAGACATGGCGGCGGTTTTTGCAAAAGCCGGAGGCGGCGGAGGCGATCGATCTGCTGGGCTACGCCTCGACTTCGGCGCTGGTGGGCGGGAAGCGCGTGCAGCGGGCGGAGGCGCTTTCGAGGCTGCGCGATGCGTGGCTGGTGAGGGATTTGGACGATGTGAAACGGGTCGCGGCAATGGACGATCGCAGCGCGAAAGATGCGGAGCTGGCGGCGGAGACCTTGGAGCGATTGCAAAAGTGGCGGGGCGGTTTTTTGCGGCAGCCCTTTCCTGAGGCGATGGCGGGTCTGCTGGAGCGAGTCGATGCGGCGGGCGAGTGGAGCGGGCTGCGCGAGGCGGTGGAAAGCGTGGCGGCGGTGCAGGGACGTCGGCCGTCGAGCTTCTGGCTGGATCTGGTGCTGGGCGAGCTGAGCGGCAGTCCGGCGGAGGTGCCGGAGGGCCGGGTGGCGGACGTGCAGGGTTGGCTGGAGCTGCTGCACTCGGATGGCCGGCATGCCGTGATTTGCGGGCTGAACGAAGGTCGCGTGCCTTCGCCGGCGGGCGCGAATCCGTGGCTGCCGGAAGGCGTGCGTGAGCGGCTGGGGCTGGGCACCGAGGCTCAGCGCGGCGCGCGCGATGCCTTCGTGCTGCGGGCGGTGATCGAGTCGCGGAAGGCCGGAGGGCGGGTGGATCTGCTGCTGGCGAAGTCGGGCGGCGATGGCGATGCCTTGCTGCCATCGCGGCTGCTGCTGATGGCGAAAGGTGGCGAGCTGGCGCGACGGGTGAAGTTGCTTTTCCAAGGCGTCGAGCCGCCGGACGCAGGCGTGGCCTTCGAGATCGATTGGCGATGGCGGCCGCAGCGTCGCGAGGTGCGGGTGAAAGACGGCACGCGCACGATGTCGGTCTCGGCCTTCAAGGACTACCTCGCGTGCCCGTTCCGGTTTTACCTGAAACACGGGCTGGGCATGAGTCGGCCGGAGCCGGAGCGGGTGGAGTGGAATGCCCGCGATTTCGGCACGGTGGCGCACGAGGTGTTGGAAACGTGGGGCAGGGACCCCGTGGCCCGGGAGTTCACCAAGGTCGAGGCGCTGCGGGAGTATTTCGAAGCGCAGGTCGAGGATCGGCTGCGGGTTCGCTTCGGCGAGCGGGTGCCGCTGGCGGCGCGGATGCAGGCGGAGAGCCTGAAGCAGCGGCTCGGGTGGTTCTCGAAATGGCAGGCGGTGGAGCGGGTCGAGGGCTGGCAGGTGGAGGCGGTGGAAAGGGCGTTCACCTTCGAGCTGGCGGGCGTGACCGTGCGCGGGACGATCGATCGCATCGATCGTCGCGGCGACGAGATCCGGGTGCTCGATTACAAGACTTTCGCGAAGCTGAACGGTCGCGAGGTGCGGCCGTCGCATGTGGGCAAGGTGACCGCAGCGACGCGGATCCCGGCGCATCTCGAGGGGGTGGAGGAAACGCGGGTGTCGATGATTTCCGGGAGGTCGAAGAGCCCGTCGGAGCACCTGTGGCGCGACCTGCAGGTGCCGCTCTATGCGGTGGCGCTGGGCGAGGTGAGCGCGATGGGCTACTTCGTGCTCGGTGCAAGCGAGGGCGAGTGCGGGGTGAGCTGGTGGGGGCACTTCGACGACGAGCAACGCGACTCGGCCGTGGCCTGCGCGACCTGGGTGCTGAAGCAGGTGAAGGCCGGGGCTTTCTGGCCGCCGGCGGAGAAGATGAAGTATGACGATTTCGAGGCGCTGGCGGTGGGTCGTCAGCTTGAAGACCTGGTGATGGAACCGAAGGAGTGGAGCGATGGAGATCCTGCGTAAGAACCTCATGATCCGGGCCTCGGCGGGCTCGGGAAAAACTTATCAGCTGAGCAACCGCGTGATCGGTTTGGTCGGTCGCGGCGGGGTCGATCCCGAGCGGATCGTGGCGCTGACTTTCACCCGCAAGGCGGCGGGTGAGTTCGCCGATGCGGTGCTGGAAAAGCTGGCGAAGGCGGCATCGGATCCGGCCGAGAGGGCGCGGATCGAGGAAGCGCTGGGCGGGCCCTTCGATGCGATGGAGGTGCTGGAAAAGGTGGTGCGTGCGCTGCCGCGGCTGGCGCTGGGGACGATGGACAGCTTCTTCACGCGGGTGGTACGGGGTTTCCAGTATGAGTTGGGGGTGACCGGCGGGAGCTTCGAGTTGTTGGAGGGGCCGCAGCGGCGGGCGAAGCTGGACGCGCTGCTCGGCGGGCTGGTGAGCAACGCGCTGTGGGATGAGGACGCGGAGGAGTTTCTGTCGGCTTTCCGCCGGGCGACGATGGGTCGCGAGCAGAAGGCGGTGGTGGACCTGTTGTTGGGTTTTTTCAACGAGTGGCAGGACAAGTGGCGGGAGCGGGGAAACGTGTTGTTAGAGGGCTTGTCGCGGGCCTTCGGCGAGCTGCCGGAGGTGGACGAGTGGGAACGCTCGAAGGCGAAGATGGGAATGGCTTTGAGATCGGCGGCGAAGGACATCGAGTGGACGCGCAAGGGGCAGGACGAGGCGATGGAGAAGGCGATCGGGGCATTCGAGAAGCACACGATCGGCAGCGGCTCGTTGAGCGGCGCGACCGGTTTTCTGAAGGGAATGATGGAGTGGGAGGGCGACGGCCAACTGGTGCTGAAGCATTACAAGGAGGTCGTGCCGGGACCGGTGTTCGAGGACCGGCTGCGCGGGCTGATGAAGCTGCTGGTCGGCTGCGAAATGGCGGCGGCGGTCGAGCGGACGCGGGCGGTGCTGGGTTTGGTGCAGGCCTTCGATGCGGCCTGCGAGCGGCAGCTCCGGCGTCGGGGTTTGCTGGGCTTCGACGACGTGAAGGTGCTGATGGGCGAGTGGCTGAAGAGCGAGGCGGGCCGGCTGCGGCGGGAGGCGGTGGATTTCCGGCTGGATGCGCGCTACGACCACTGGCTGCTGGACGAGTTCCAGGACACCAGCGGGGCGCAATGGAACGGGCTGCGGCCGTGGATCGACGAGGCGGCGAGCGATGATGCTTCTACGATGTTTGTGGTAGGTGACGCCAAGCAGGCGATCTATGGCTGGCGGGGCGGCGACGTGAAGCTGTTCGACACGGTGCGGGATCACTTCAGCCTGCAGCCCGAGTCGATGCCGGTATCGCGTCGATCCTGTGGGGCGGTGCTGGATTTCGTAAACCGCGTGGGCGGGAACGAGGCGGGGATCCGGGAGGGGTTCGGAGCAGGTTTGGCCGCGCGTTGGTTGGCGGGCTGGGAGCGGCATGAGCCGGCGGATCCGGAGCTGAGCGGACAGGTGCGGGTCGAGGTGGTGGACAAGGAAGAGGAGCCGCATGCGCGGGTGGTGGAGATTTTGAAAGAGATCGGCGTGGGCGAGAAGCAGCTGACCTGCGGGGTGCTGATGCGGACGAACGATCAGGTGGTGGAGCTGGCGGATCGGTTGCGGGAGGCGGGATTCCAGGTGATCGAGGAAGGGCGGCGTCGGCCGACCAAGGATCACGCGGTGGGCGTGGCGCTGCGGGCCTTGATCGCTTGGCTGGCCAATCCGGCCGACAGGATGGAGCGCGGGGTGGTGGCGATGTCGCCCTTGGATGGGGAGCTGGAGAAGCGCTTCGGTGGCTACTGGCAGGCGCGCTGGGAGGGTCTGCTGGCGGAGGTCGAGCGGCGGGGATACGGCGGGATGCTGGAAGACCTGGTGGTGCCGCTGCGCGAAACGATTTCCGATTTCGGCCACGGCCGGGCGATGGATGTGATCCGCGCGCTGGAGGCTTTCGATGCCGAGGGAGATGGCGGTCCGCGCGAGGCTCTTCAAGCGATCGAGGGGCTGGAAGTGGCGCAGGAGCCAGGGGCGGCGGCGGTGCAGGTGATGACGATGCACAAGTCGAAGGGCCTCGGTTTCGACGTGGTGATCCTTCCGGAAATCAGCGACGACCAGGTGCCGAACGCGGGCAAGTTCGGGATCGCGGAGGGGCCGGACTGGCTGCTGCAACCGCCGGCGCAATGGGTGCGGCGGCAGGTGCCCGAGCTGCGCGAGGCGGAGGAGCGGTGGGGCGAATCGCAGCAATACGAGTCGCTGTGCCTGCTCTATGTGGCGCTGACGCGGGCGAAGCGCGGGCTTTTCGTGCTGCTGCCGCAGGTGTCGTCATCGCGCGCTGCGGGAGCGTGGGCTTCCCCGGCGGAGTTGGTGAGGTCGGCTTGTGGAGTCGATGGCCGGGAAACCGGAGTGGTTTGTGAAATCGGCGACGGAGGCTGGCTGGACGAGGTCGCGGCGAGCGAGATGAGGCCGGAGGTGGCCCGTCCGGTGCTGGTGAATGCCAACCCCCTGCGTTCGCGGGCGACGCCGAGCGGTGAGAAGTCGGCTGCTGGCGGTCGGAAGGCTGCATTTTCCACCTCGGGAGTCAGATTCGGGAGTGAGGTCCACGCGGCCTTCGAGGCAGTGGGTTGGATGGACGAAAGCGAGCCGTTGTTTCCTGTCGGAGCGGGGGGAGAGGTGGTCCGTGAACTACTAAGCATGGCGGAGTTCCAAATCCCGTTCGAGCGAAGAGGGAGAAGGGTGGAACTTTTCCGCGAGCAGCCGGTGGAAACGATCCTCGACGGCCGGTGGCTGAGCGGGGTGATCGACCGACTCCATGTCCATGAAGACGGTCGACGAGTGGAAGTGATCGATTTCAAAACCGACTCGGTCGCCTCGGCGGGCGAGCTGAGGTCGCGCTATGAAGGGCAGATGAGGAGTTACCGGAGGGTGATGGAACAGATTTATCCCGGCGCGGTGATTTCGTGCCGCATCCTCGCGGTCGCGCTTCGCAGGTGGGTCGAGATGGAGGGCAAAAATGCTTGAAATGATTCAGGAGGAGGGATAGATTGCGCCGTGTGAAGCAAAAGGTATCCTATGCCGACGAACCGGAGGACGACGGTCTTTCCTCCATTCTTCGCGAACCGGAAGCTGCCTATGTGGTGGAACGCGTGCGGGACGGGCTTGCCATTTCCGAGTTCCACGCAGCGCGGGTGTTGCTGGGACTGACCGAGGAGCGGCTTGGCGGGCTGCTCGGTATGTCACGGGCGACGCTGCATCGAAGGAAAAAGTCGAGGCACTTGGATCGGGCCGAGTCGGACCGTCTGGTGCGTTACATCCGGCTTTTTTCGAAGGCGTGTGAGGTCTTCGGCGGCGAAGAGGGCGCGCGGTCGTGGCTGGCATCCCCGGCGTTGGCATTCCGGGGAGAAGCTCCGCTGGATTTCGCGGATACGGAGATCGGTGCCCGTGAGGTGGAGGCCCTCCTGATAAGACTGGAACACGGCGTTTTCAGTTGATCATGGCGGCCTATTTCAGGTTGGTGCAGGCGCGCTGGGCCGGTGCTGCGATGAGTGGGGAAGGCGCGAGGCTGGCAGGAGGTCGATGGAATCCGCCGGGAGTGCCGGCGGTTTATTTGGCGGGTTCTCGCGCGCTGGCGGCTCTGGAAGTGCTGGTGCATGCGCCTCGCGAACTGCTCGCCGTCGAGTGGCGGATGATCGAGGTGCAGGTGGAGGAGGATGAGATCGATGCTGCGGCGGATCTGCCGGATGATTGGCGGGATCTGCCGTCGTCTCCGGGTGCGCGTCGGTTCGGAGGAAACTGGCTGCGGTCGGCGAGACAGCTCGCCTTGCGTTTGCCGAGCACGATCATCCCCCAAGAGGCGATCCTTTTGATGAATCCGAGGCACGAAGCCGCGGCGGGGCTGGTGATTTCGGAGCCGGAGTGGTTCCGCTTCGATCCGCGGATTTGAAGGAATTCAGCCGGGAATCAGGTGGGCGATCCAAGCGATGAGCCGGGCGCCCGGGGTGAGGAGGGCGTGGGCGAGGACGGTGCCGATTAGGCGGCTGACGCCCATGCCGAGGACGGCGGCGCGGAGCTTGGAATCGGTGTCGGTGCTGCCGGCGGCGGCGGAGTCGGTGATGTAGGAGAGGTAGGGATCGACGAAGGCGAAAAGGAGGATGGTTCCGAGGAAATTGACGACGGCCGAGAGCTGGCCGGTGGTCATCCGGAGCTCGGGCGCGTAAACGCCGGCGTAGAGCGAGCTCAGCACGCCGGTGGTGAGGAGCGCGCTGCCGCCGACATTGAGCAGGAAGATCCCCCAGGGCAGACGTTTTTCCGGTGAAAGGAATGAGAGGTTGTCGCGGGATGGAAGGGACCAGGCCTCGCGCATGGCGAGCCATCCGGCGGGGCTGAAGGCGTGGAAGGTGAGGCGACCGATCGAGGGGAACCGGTCGAAGGCCGAGACCATCGCGGAGATGTAGCGCTGGAAGCTGGGAATCGCGACGATCCCGATCAGCGTGGCGACGCTGGACGCGGTGATCAGCGCATGGAAATCGCCGGCGAGAGTGGCGGCGCTGCCATCGAGTTGCGACTCGACGCGCTTCGACAAGCTCGGAGTGAGCAGGGTGTTGGCGCTGCGCGAAACGAGGACGAGCAGATTGAAGAGCGAGAGGCAGAAGGCGATCTTCCCGGTGCGGGCACCGGCGATGCGGACGCCGTAGGATAGGGTGGAAACGAGGTGGGTGATTCCGAGGAACGCGCAGAGAAGCAGGATCGACACGGTGGTGATGAGGTTGACGGAATGCTGACCGGGCCGGCGCGGTCGGCAAGCCCGGGCTCAGGGGACCTTCACGGCGGCTTTTTCCTTCGGAGCGGGCAGGCGGAGGCCGACGATGTCGCCCTGCGCGAGGGCCATTTCCTCGACCTGCTCGCGGGTGGCCCAGACCTCGATCTCGCGGCGCGGACCGGTCTCGGGAAGGACGCCGAGGCGGGCGAAAGGACCGGCGACGAAGAGCCGGCTGACCCGGCCGGTGAGGTCGACGCCCTCCTCGGCGGCGAACTTCAGCTCGATCTCGTGGGGGCGGATGTAGCGGTCGCCGGAGAGCTTGTTGACCTCGCCGAGGAACTCATAGACGAAGGACGTACGGGGAGTGTCGTAGATCTGTTGCGGCGGTCCGGATTGTTCGATGCGGGCATTGCGCATGACCACGACCTGATCGGCGAGTTCGAGGGCTTCCTCCTGATCGTGGGTGACGAAGAGCGTGGTGAGCCCGATTTCATCGTGAAACTGGCGGAGCCAGCGGCGGAGTTCTTTTCGAACCTGGGCGTCGAGGGCCCCGAAGGGTTCGTCGAGCAGCAGGACCTTCGGCTGGATGGCCAGCGCGCGGGCGAGCGCGACCCGTTGGCGCTGGCCGCCGGAAAGCTCGGACGGACGCCGGTCCTGAAGGCCCTCGAGGCGGACCATTTTCAGGAGATCGAGGGTGCGGTCGCGGATCTCTTTTTTCGGCGGCCGCAGGGATCGGGGCTGCACGGCGAGGCCGAAGCCGATGTTTTCCGCAACGGTCATGTGGCGGAAGAGGGCGTAGTGCTGGAAGACGAAGCCGACGCTGCGCCGGCCGGCGGGGACATCGGCGACATCGTGGCCGTGGAAACGGATGCGCCCCTCGCCGGGATCGGCGAATTCGAGGCCGGCGATGATCCGCAGCAGCGTGGTTTTTCCCGATCCGGAGGGACCGAGCAAGGCGGTCAGGGACCCGTTAGGGACATCGAGCGAGACGTCGTCGAGGGCGCAGTAGCTGCCGAAGGTCTTGTGGATGTTCTGGATGGAAACGGACATGGTTCAGTGGTGGACGGAGCCCGGTCGGCCGAGCAGGTGTTCAAGGGCGGACTTGAGCCCGAGGGTGACGAGCGCAAGCAGGGCGAGGAGGGTGGCGGCGGCGAAGGCGGCGCTGAAATGGTACTCGTTGTAGAGCACCTCGATGTGCAGCGGCAGAGTGTTGGTCTTGCCGCGGATGTGGCCTGAGACGACCGAGACGGCGCCGAACTCGCCCATGGCGCGGGCATTGCACAGCAGGACGCCGTAGAGCAGGCCCCACTTGACGTTCGGAAGGGTGATGCTGCGCAGAATGCGCCAGCCGCTCGCCCCGAGGATGGCGCCCGCTTCCTCCTCGTCGGTGCCCTGCATTTCCATCAGTGGAATCAGCTCGCGGGCGACGAAGGGAAAGGTGACGAAAAGCGTGGCGAGGACGATGCCCGGCACGGCGAAGACGACGCGGATGTCATGGGCGGCGATCCACGGACCCCACCAGCCGTGACTGCCGAAAAGGAGCACCCAGACGAGGCCGGCGATCACCGGCGAGACGGCGAAGGGCAGGTCGATCAGGGCGAGGAGGAAGGAGCGGCCCTTGAAGCGGAACTTGGTGATCAGCCAGGCGGCGGCAAGGCCGAAGAGGGTATTGACCGGCACTGCGACGGCGGCGGCAAGCAGGGTGAGCCGGATGGCGGATAGCGCGTAGCGGTCGGTCAGCGAAGCCGCGAACACCGACCAGCCACGGCGCAGCGCCTCGACGAAGACCAGCCCGAGCGGGATGAACAGGAAGAGGCCGAGGAAGCCGACGGCGCCGGCGATGAGCAGGAGCCGGACGGGCAGGGACTCGGTGGTGACGGGGCGCGTGGACATGGCTCAGTGGATCCGCGCAACGAGGCGGCGCTGGAGGAGGTTGATGACGAGCAGCAGGGAAAACGAAACGATCAACATGGCGGCGGCGATGACCGAGGCGCCCGCGTAGTTGAACTGCTCGAGCTGGCCGATGATCAGGATCGGCAGGATCTCCGTCTTGAAGGGGAGGTTGCCGGAAATGAAAACCACCGAGCCGTATTCCCCGATCGCGCGGGCGAAGGCGAGGGTGAAGCCGGTGACGAGCGCAGGCACGAGGGCGGGGAAGATCACCCGCCGGACGGTGGTGAAACGGGCCGCACCGAGGGTGGCGGCGGCCTCCTCGAACTCAGGTTGGAGGTCTTCAAGTACGGGCTGCACCGTACGAACCACGAACGGAAAGCTGATGAAGGTGAGGGCAATGAAGACGCCGACCGGACTGTAGGCCCCCTGGACGCCGATCAAGGCGAGCTTTTCCCCGATCCAGCCGTTGGGACCGTAAAGCTCGGCCAGGGTGATGCCGGCGACGGCGGTCGGCAGGGCAAAGGGGAGATCGACCATCGCATCGAGCAAGCGCCGCCCCGGGAAGCGATAGCGGACAAGCACCCAGACCACCAGGAGGCCGAAGCCGGCCGCCGTTGCCGCCGCCAGCGCGCTGGCGCCGAAGGTCAGGCGGAAGGCCGCGGCGACCCGAGGAGTGCGGAGGATTTCCCAGCTCTGGGCCGGTCCGAGGCCCGCCGCCTTGAGGAACAAGGCGGCGAGCGGAACCAGGATCACCGCGGTGAGCGCGGCCACCGTGATGCCGAAGGAGAGCCCGAATCCGGGGATGACTCGTCGTGCCATGGGGGTGGGGTTCGCGGGTGCTATTGCCCGTAGATCTGATCGAAGATCCCGCCATCGGCGAAATGGGTGGCCTGCGCCTTGGTCCATCCTCCGAATTCGTTGTCGATCGTCACCAGGTTCAGCTTCGGGAACACGCTTTCGTACTTGGCCGCGGCCTCCGGACTACGGGGACGATAGTAGTGCTTTCCGATCAGGTCCTGCGCCTCGGGCGTGTAGAGGAACTCGAGGTAAGCCTTGGCCAGGTCGGCGGTGCCGTGCTTTTCCGCATTCCGGTCCACGACGGCCACCGGCGGTTCGGCAAGGATGCTGATGGAAGGGGCGACGATCTCGGTTTCTCCGGGAAATTCCTTCTGGATGAGGAAGGCCTCGTTTTCCCACGATAAAAGCACGTCGCCGATCTTCCGCTGCGCGAAGGTGGTGGTCGAGCCACGCGCGCCGGTGTCGAGGACCGGCACGTTGCGGTAGAGCGAGCGGACGAAATCGCGGGCGGCCTTCTCGTTGCCGCCGGACGAGTGACTCGCATAGGCCCAGGCGGCAAGGTAGTTCCAACGGGCGCCGCCGGAGGTCTTCGGGTTCGGGGTGATGACCTTGATTCCTCCGCGGACCAGATCGCTCCAGTCCTTGATGCCCTTCGGGTTGCCTTTCCGGACCACGAACACAATGGTCGAGGTGTAGGGGCAGCTGTTGTCGGGGAGGCGGGTCTGCCAGTCCTTCGGAAGCAGGCCGGCTTCGATGGCGATGGCATCGATATCGTTTGAAAGCGCGAGCGTGACCACGTCGCCTTCGAGGCCGTCGATCACCGCCCGGGCCTGTTTGCCGGATCCGCCGTGGGACTGTTCGATCTCGACCGGATTGCCGGTCGCGGTTTCCCAGTGTTGAGCGAAGAGTTCGTTGAACTCGACATAGAACTCCCGCGTCGGATCGTAGGAAACGTTGAGGAGTTTGGCGGGGCCGCCGGTGTGTTTGATGTCGCAACCCGTGAGGGAAAGGGCCGCGATGGTTGAGAGGAAGATGAATGATTTCATGATCGTAGGTTGGGGTGTTCAGAAGGAAAAGCGGATGCCGGAGAGCCAGGTGAAGCCGTCGTAGCCGGTGCCGGGAACGCCGCCGGAGAGCTTGGCGTATTCGCCGCCGGCCATGAGCTTGAGTTTGTCGCCGTGGATGAAGTATTGGGCGCCGAGATAGAGGGCGTGATAGGTGTCGCCCCGGGCCGCGGTGACCTGGGATTCGTAGCGGGACTGGAGCCGGACGCTGGACGGGCCATCACCGTGCGAAACCGAGCAGCGGCCGACGAGTTGCAGGCGCTTCGGAATCAGGTCGTAGGTTCCCAGAAGGTAGCCGCCGCCGACGTTCCCGTTCGAGCCCTGGCCGCCGGTGGCGTAGAAGGCTTCGGTGACCAGGCTCCATGGTCCGTCCTGCCACCACCACGTGGCGGAAACGACGTCCTCGTAGCGGCTCAGGACGTTGCTGTCGGTGTCCCGGTCGCTGTGGATCCAGTTAAGTCGCACCTCGTTCCTGGCAAAACCGGTGCTCCGGGAAAAATCGTAGCCCGCGCCGAGAGACAGGCTCCACGAGGCGTCGAAGTTGCCGAGGGCGTGCGAGAAGCTGTTGCGATCGGGATCGACGGAGTTCGAGAAAAGCCCGACCTGCCAGAGAAACGGGGGGTTTCTCCCCTCGACGGTCAGTCCCGTGGCCCGGTCGATGTTGAGCTGGTTGAAGATCTGCGAGCGCTCGAAAGTCGGTTGGTTGTTCGAGGATTGCAGCCAGTCGTAGTAGCCGATGAAGGGCTTGGTGCGGCCGAGAGTGATGTCGATGTCGTCGCTGGCCTTCCATTTCACGTAGGCATCGACGAGGCCGTCGTAACCGTCGCGGAAGCCGTCGTTGCTCTGGAAATCCAAGCGCGCCTCCAGGCGGGAATCGAAGAGCCTGGCATCGAAACCGAGCCTCGAGCGGCGGTCCTCCCAATCGCTGACCGAGCCTTGGGAGGCATCGATGTCGTAGTATTGCCCCTGGTAGCGACCGCGGAGCTTGAACTCCTGCAGGATCGGATTCTCTCGATTCTGGTAGAGCGTGAACCCGTCCCAGAAGCGTTCGAAGCTCGCGGTTTCCTCGGCGTCCGGGGTGCCGAGGAAATCGAAGCCCGGTGACGGCGGGGTGGTGAGTCCGAGCAGGAGGAGGGCGGCTTTTCTCCGAAGCCGGAGGTGGCCGATGATGTGGCTACGGACTTGCGGCGAGGTCGGCGGCGATGCTTTTCCGCGATGCGCGGGTGTTTGAAGACCGTGAAGGTCGTTGGAGTTCATGTGTTTCTGCAGAGCGTCCGTCTCCGGTGGTCCGGTGGGCGTTCGCAGAGGTGATGAAGGCCTCCGCGCGTGCGGCAGGCGAGAGGGGCACGGCAGTCCTATCGACCGCGTTGATGAGAGAAGCGGGTGCGTTCGAGGCTTTCGATCTGAGTCACTTGTCCGTCGTGGACGGTGATCTGGACCGAGCCGTATTTCAGGCGGGTGACTTTTTCCCGGACCACCTCGAGCCAGGCTTCGGCACCGGCCTGGGCGGGAGCAGCGGGATCAATGGGCGTCTTCGGATTCATGACCGGTGGCAAGTTGGGAAAGGCCGGCGAGGAACCCATCAGCGGGATCGGCGCGGCGTTTCGATGAGGTCGTGGGTTCGAAATCCTGGGTCAGGCGGGCGAAGGGAGGCGCCACGCCGTCGCGGCGCATCTTCCGCAGCGTCACCTCGACCACCTGGGCGAGCGTGTAGCGGTCGAGAATCCCGGCGATGGCGTTGCGGACATCGATCATGAGCATGCGCAGCCCGCAGTGATCCTCATCGGGACAGGTGCAGCGCTGATAGGCGCCTTCGCTGGCGCAGCAGATCGGAGCCAGGCGGCCGTCCATGAGCCGGACCAGGTCGCCAATGCGCACCGATTCGGCCGGCACAGCCAAGGCATAACCGCCCATCTTGCCACGCTTGGTTTCCACGATGCCCTCATTGCGGAGTTCCTGAAGGATGCGCTCGATGAATTTCAGCGGCAGTTGATTGGCCTCCGCCAGCTCCACGCCGGAAACGGTGGCCAGACCCAGCTCCCCGGCAATCCCGAGGTGGATCGTGGCACGCAGGGCGTACTCGGCTTTCTTGGAGAGGTTCATCGGTGAAACTAGACGGGATGGTAGGAAATAAAACTATACCTGCAAGTGGGAAATACGGGCAAAATTAAGGCCGGTCTCCGCGGGAGACCGGCCTTGGTTTGGGAAGGGTCGATCAATCCTTCACATCCATGGCGGCGTATTCGCCGTCCTTGCGGCGCCAGAGAATGGTCAGGCAGTCGCGGCGGGCGCTCTTGTAGAGGATGAAGGGGCGGTCGGTGAGCTCGAGCTCCATGACGGCATCTTCCTTGTACATCGTGCGGATGCCGTAGCGCTCCTTGTGGACGATGAACGGCTCGGGATCGGTGGCGGAGTCCTCGGGGTGATCGAGGGCGGATTCGTCGAAATAGCTTTCGTCGATATAGCGGATCGACTCGTTGCGATGGGGCCGCCGCTTCTTCATGAGGCGGGTTTTCTGCTTCCTCATCCGGCGCGCGATCTTGTCGATCGTGTCGTCAATGGCGGCGTACATGTCCTGTCCTTCGGTGTGGGCCTCGATCACGATGTGGTTGGCGCAGAAGAGGAGAATTTCGGCAATGTGACGGTTCTTTTGGACGTCGAGGATCGCCTTCGCCTCAATGATGCGCGGGTAGTCGAGGTGAAGCCCTTCGATCTTTTTCTGAGCGTACTCGCGCAAGGAATCGGTCACCGATTCGTGACGCACGGTCACCACAATGGGCAGGTTCACGTTTTCAGTTTGCATCGCTTTTTCTTGTTTTGGTTTCAGGTGAAATGGACGGCGGTTTTATCCGCCCTATCCACCCTGAACTCTGGAGCAGATTTGGAAAGGATGCCATGCGGATCTTCAAAAAATCACGGCATGCCTAACAAAAAGCGCTTCACCCGAGGGCCGCGGAAAGCCCCCGCGGGTGCTGGATCGTCACCGGCCCGAGGTCGGCCCCGTGGTGGTAGCCCCAAGTCACGCCGATGAAGGGGACGCCGGCGTTTTCCGCGGTCTGGCGGTCGATGGCTGAGTCGCCGACAAATCGTGCGTTTTCCGGGGAAATTCCCCACCCGGCGAGGAGGGCGAGGGTCGAATCCGGGGCCGGCTTGCGGGGGAAGTCGTCCGACTGGCCGAGGACGCGGTCGAAAAGGCCTTTTTCGAAGAGAAAATCGGCGATTTCGCGGGTGAAGGAGTGGGGTTTGTTCGAAAGGAGGGCGAGTTTGCGGCCACCGAGCGAGGCCAACATTTCCTCGATGCCGGGGTAGAACTCGGTGCCCTCGCGCCAGGTGTGCGCGTAATGATCGCGGAAGGCGGCCTCGAGGGCCTCGGCGGTCGTTTCCGTCCGCGCGGGGAGCGCGCGGCGGGCCAGCTCGAGCGAGCCGCTGCCGACGAAGTCGCGGACTTTTTCCTCGGGATGGGTGGGCAGGCCGGCGTCGGAAAGGGCGGCATTGAGGGCCGCGGCGATGCCGGGAAGGGAATCGACGAGGGTGCCGTCGAGGTCGAAAATCAGGGCTTCGGTCACGGGCCCCGTCGAATCAAAAAGCGATCAGACTGACCAGCTCGGCGTCGGTGTATTCGGACGGATTGTCGGCGGCGATTCCGACCGCTTCGGTGCGGACGAACTCGTCGAGCACGGCGAGCGATTCGCTGGCCGGCGGGGCCACTTCCACGACCTTCGGCGCGGTCGGCTGCGGCGGGTTGTTCAGCAGCACCACGCCGAGCACCACGGCGGTGACGGCCGAGGCAAAGGCACCCAGGCCGAGCGGCAGGGCGACTTTTTTCCACCACGGCTCCGGCTGGCTGAGACGGGCGGCGCGCAGGGTGTCATCGACGAAGCGCGGCCCCGCCTGGCGGGCAGGGGACTGCCGCAGGAGATCCCAGATCGGATCGTTTTCGATGGGGTCGGGGTCGTGCTTCATGGCGGTTCGCTGGGAACGTTGGGAAAACCCGGGATTCCGGAGGAAGTTGCGGCGGGTGTCAGACACCGCGCTGGTCGCCCCAGAGGCGGACGTGGAGACGATCGCTGAATCGCCACCCGCGTTCAAGCGCGGCGGCGGCGAGCTTGGCGGCGCTGCGGTCGAGCTCGGCGGCGGTCCGGCCCTCGGGCATGAGCACGATGCGATCCGGGGCGATGCCGTAATGCTCCGCAAGCGTCCCGATTTCCTCGAGGTCGCCGGGGCCGGTGGCGACGAATTTGAACCACGCCCGCGGGTGGGCGGCGAAGTGGCCGAGGGCGACCGGGACGATCCGCAGGGCCTCGTCCATGCCGGAGTGGGAAAGCTTCGGGGAAATGTTGAACTGCTGGATGGCGGCATCGAAGCCCGGCTCCGGGACGCGGGTGCCGTTGGTTTCGACCTCGAAGCTCCAGCCGGGGTCCGTGGCACGCAGCAGGCCGATCATTTCCAGCAGCTCGCCCTGCTGGAGAAGCGGCTCGCCGCCGGTGAGGACGACGTGGCGGCAGGGCATGGCGGCCAGCCGCGAGGCCAGCTCGGCGGGGGCGATCTCGAAGGTGACGTCGGCCTTGTCGTGCTTGGTGCCGCGGTCGTGCTCCCAGGGGGTGCCCTTGAAGTTCCACGTATAGTCGGTGTCGCACCAGCGGCAGTGGAGGTTGCAGCGCGAGGTGCGGACGAAGATGGCCGGCCGCCCGACCGACACGCCCTCGCCCTGGAGGGTGTGGAAAATCTCGGGTCCTGCGTCGAGTCGGGCGAGCTTCATCGGGCGCGGAGCTTGCATGGCGGAATGCGGGTTGTGAAAGCCGGATCGCCGGGTGTTAGCTCGTGGCCATGAAGATCGTGACCAAGCGAGGCGACAACGGCGAGACCGACCTGCTGTTCGGCAAGCGGATGAGCAAGACCTGCCTGCGGGCGGAGACGCTGGGGGCGATCGATGAGCTGAACTCGGCGCTCGGGCTGGGTCGGGCGGCGGGGCTGAGCGCGGAGGTCGAGGAAATCGTCGATCGGGTGCAGGCGAAACTGGTCGGCCTGATGGGCCAGCTGGCGACCCTGCCGGAGGACATGGAGCGCTATGAAAAGCAGGGTTTTGACAAGGTCGGCCCGGAGGACATCGCGTGGCTCGACGAGCGGGCGGAGGATTTCCAGCAGCGCGAGATCCGTTTCGACGGCTGGGCGCGACCCGGTGCCGAGGGCTCGATGGCCAAGGCGGGCCTGGATTTCGCACGGGCGATCGCGCGGCGGGCCGAGCGACGGGTGTGGGAGCTGCACGAGTCCGGCGAGCCGGTGCCGGAGGAGGTGCGGAAGTTCTTCAATCGGCTGTCGGACCTGTGCTGGCTGATGGCGCGTGCAGGATGACCCGCGTGGCGCCCCAGCCGCCGGTGGTGGCGGGGTGGTGGAAACTCTCCACCTCGGGCAAGCGCCGTAGCAAGGCGTGGACGCCCTCGCGCAGGGTGCCGGTGCCCTTGCCGTGGATCCCGCGCACCGAAAGGATCCCGCGCTGGCGGCATTCGCGGAAGTACTCGGGGAGCAGCTCGCCGATCTCGTGCGGGCGGAAGGTGTGAAGGTCGAGCTCGGAGGTGATCGGGTGCGGATGGGAGTCGTCCATGAAATGATGAAAAAGATTCAAGTGCCGCCCGTTTTTTCGCTTTCCAAAGAGGGGATGGCAACTTAGGTCTCCGCGCGCCAAGTAATGGTGACCGTAGCTCAGTTGGTAGAGCCCCGGATTGTGATTCCGGTTGTCGCGGGTTCGAGCCCCGTCGGTCACCCCACCTTTTTTTTCGGGGTTTTTTCGTCCGGGATCAAGAGGCGAAGGGCGGTCTGAAAACATGGAGCACAATCTCGAGAGCCGACTCGGCTACAAATTCCGCAATTCCTTCCTGCTGGCGGAGGCGATGACCCACCCGAGCCTGGCATACGAGTCCAGGCGGCCGCATTTCGACAACCAGCGGCTCGAATTCCTGGGTGACGCGGTGCTCCAGTTGATCCTGACCGAGGACCTTTTCCGCATGTTCCCGGATTTCTCCGAGGGCATCCTGACGAAGCTCCGCTCGCGGCTGGTGTCGCGGCGGGCGCTGGCGCGGTTCGCGCTGACGATCGACCTCGGCAGCTTCGTGCTGCTCGGCAAGGGCGAGGAGGCGACCGGCGGCCGGCGCCGGACCTCGACCCTGGCCGATGCTTTCGAGGCGCTGATCGGCGCGGTCTACATGGACGGCGGCTTCGATGCCTCGCGTGAGCTCGTCCTGCGGCTTTTTCAGAAGGAAATCGAGGCCCTGGCCGGCAGTCCGGAGGAGAAAAACCCGAAGGGCGAGCTGCAGGAGAGCCTGCAGGCGCTGCGGCCGGAAGCCCCGGAATACGAGATCCTCAGCGAGAGCGGCCCCGACCACCGCAAGGTGTTCCTGGCGCGCGTGATGTGGTGCGGGCTCGAACTCGCCCAAGGGCGCGGCAAGAGCAAAAAGGAGGCCGAGGCACGGGCGGCGGCCGAGGCCCTGCGCACCCGCGGCTGGGAGAAAAAGCCCGATCCGGAGGAGGCATAAGGATTTTTCACTGACCGGAGGTCGAAGCCGCACTAGGTTCGCCTCCACCCGAAGCGACATGACGAAGGAAGCGAAAGGAAAGGAATTGGCGGTGGCTTGTGCCAGGGCGGCGGACGAAATCCAGGCGGAGGACATCCGCGTGTGGGACCTCCGCGGGTTGTCGTCGCTCACGGACTTCATGGTCGTCTGCTCGGGCAGCTCGATGCCCCACCTGCGCGCGATCCTGCGCGACGTGCGCGGCCACGTGAAGGACTGGACCGGCACCCTGCCGGTGAACGCGGAGGGCAAGGCCGACACGCGCTGGGTGGTGCTCGACTACATCGACGTCATGGTCCACGTGATGCACGCGGAAATGCGCGACTACTACGGCCTCGAGCAACTGTGGGGCGATGCCAAGGAGGTCGCCTGGCAGGACGCATGAAGATCGAGATCCTGAACACCGGCAGCGAGTTGCTGTTGGGCACCACGCTCAACACGCACGGCCGGTG
The DNA here is from genome assembly GCF_040362925.1 of Haloferula sargassicola. Taxonomy (NCBI): domain Bacteria; kingdom Pseudomonadati; phylum Verrucomicrobiota; class Verrucomicrobiia; order Verrucomicrobiales; family Verrucomicrobiaceae; genus Haloferula; species Haloferula sargassicola. The sequence goes on along the minus strand of NZ_BAABRI010000004.1, from coordinate 20,919 downwards.
GATGGGTCAGCAGCTTTTCAAGCTCGGCCTGCGGGTGGCACGCCAGACGACCGTGCCGGATGGCGATGCGATCCGCGGCGCGCTCGATGAAGCCGTGCGCCGGGCCGATGTGGCGATCGTTACCGGCGGGCTCGGCCCGACCAGTGACGACATCACGCGCGAGGCGGCCTCGGCCGTGACCGGCACCGAGCTGATCGAGGACGAGGCGGCCCTGCGGTCGTTGGAGGCATTTTTCGAAAAACGCGGCCGCACGATGGCCCCCGACAACCGCAAGCAGGCGCAAGTGCCGGTGGGTGCCGAAGTGCTGTCGAATCCGAACGGCACCGCGCCGGGCATCTACATCCCACCGCGGCTCAACGGGGCGGCGAATTGTGCGATCTTCCTGCTGCCCGGCCCGCCGCGGGAGCTCTACCCGATGTGGGAGGCGGAGGTGGTGCCGAAGCTCCGGTCGCTGTCGGGAGGCGACGTGCTCGCCAACTTGGCCCAGCTCAGCCTGGCGATGGTCGGGGAAAGCGACGTCCATCAGGAACTCGACGCGGATTTGGCGAAGATCGCCGGCTTGGAAGTCGGTTACTGCGCCCGCTTGGGCGAAGTCGATGTGCGCCTCATCGGTTCGGATGATGCGGTCAAAGAGGGACGTGCGCGGGTGCTGTCGTCCTTTTCGGAAAACTGCTTTTCCGAAGCCGCCGAGTCGCTCGAGCAGGTCGTAGTCCGGCAGATGGCGGAGCATGGCCTGAAGCTGGCGACCGCGGAGAGCTGCACCGGCGGACTGATCGCCAGCCGGCTCACCGACGTGCCCGGAGCCAGCGCCGTGCTGACCCACGGCTGGGTGACTTATGCGAACGAGGCCAAGGTCTCGCAGCTCGGCGTTTCCGAGACGGACCTCGCCGACCATGGCGCGGTGAGCGAGCCGGTGGCGCGGCAGATGGCCGAGGGCGCGTTGCGGGTTTCCGGTGCGGATCTGGCGGTGGCGGTGACCGGCATCGCCGGGCCGGACGGGGGGACGAGCGAAAAGCCGGTCGGCACCGTGTTCATCGGGCTCGCCCGGCGCGGCAGGGAAACCGAGGTATCCCGCCAACTGCATCCACGGGATCGCCATGGCTTCAAGCGCATGGTCAGCCAGAGTTCTTTGGATCTGCTGCGGCGAGCAGTGGCGGAGAAAGCGGCGCGATCCTCTGGATTGTGAGAGTCGGGCCCATCCTCCGGTGGACCCTCGCCGGTTTAAGGACTCCCGCCCATTCCCTTCCACCTCTTTAAAGGGCCCCCACCACCAAGAAGACCCCTCGTCGTCTGCCGCACTGGAAACAGCCTGGCGTCACCTACTTCCTCACCCTCGATCGCTATCGGCTCGGCGGCAGAAGGAATCCTGGGACCATATCGTGCGGAGCTTGAAGCAGCTGGAGAGGTTCCGCGATTCCATCGGGGATAACCCGAGGCTGGCGAAGCTGGAGGAGGGGCGGTTTGTTGCGGGCACGGCGGACAGCACGTTCGGAGACGCGCGGTCCACTCGCAAACCCCGAGGTTTGCGCCACTCAGAACGGGATGTCGTCGGACTCGTCGGGCTCGTTGTCGAAGGCCGCGTCCAGCGAGCTGTTGGTCGGAGCGGAGCTGCCGGAGGAGGCCGGGGCGCTGCCGCCTCCGTCACCGGATTTCTCAAGCTTCCAGGCCACGAGGTTCACATAAAAGCGGTCCTTGTACTCATTGCCGCGGATGTCGAAGGTGACCTTGACGGTGTCGCCTTCCGACACGCCGTCGAGGATCGCGGCCTTGTCCTTCACGGCCTCGAACTTGATGTGCTGGGTGAAGTTGCCATCGGGGACCTCGACGACGAACTCCCGCTTCGAGAATCCGGAGGAAAACGTCTGGGTCTCGTAAAGTTTGTGGACGGTGCCCTCGAGTTCGTAAGCCATGCGGCGAGTCTTGCGGGTCAGGCCCCGGGTTTCAAGCGGCGGTACCGTCGCACTTCGAATTCGTCGTGCGCTTCGAGGACTTCCGGCTCGCAGAAAAGAGACTCGAACTCGGGAAACACGGTATCGCCCGCGTGATCCTGATAGACATGGGAAACCAGCAACTCGTCGAGGTCGGCCAGGAAAGCCTCATAGACCTGCGCGCCGCCGATGATGAAAACCGGGCCGACCAATCCGAGAGACTCCAGCGCCGCCGGCGAGGCCAGCGTTTCCACACCCTCGGCGGACCATGACGAGTCCCGGGTGAGGACCAGGTTGCGGCGTTTCGGCAGCGGTCGGCCGATCGACTCGTAGGTGGTGCGCCCCATGACGATCGGATGCCCGGAGGTGGTGCGCTTGAAGAAGGCGAGGTCCTCGGGCAGGTGCCAGGGCAGTTTTCCGCCGCGACCGATCACGCGCTCCGAGGTCATGGCGACGATGGCGATGAGCTTCATTTCAGCATTTCAGCATTTCAGCATTTCAGTGTTTCAGCTTTTACACCGAAACCTCGGCCTTGATGTGCGGATGCGGGTCGTAGCCGGTGAGCTGGAAATCCTCGAAGGTGAAGTGCTCCAGCTCGCGGACGGCGGGATTGATCTCCATCACCGGCAGCTTGCGAGGCTCGCGGGTGAGCTGCTCGCGGGCTTGGTCGAGGTGGTTCGAGTAGAGGTGGAGGTCGCCGAAGGTGTGGATGAAATCCCGCGCCTCGAAGCCGCACACCTGAGCGAGCATTTGGGTCAGCAGCGCGTAGGAGGCGATATTGAAGGGGACGCCGAGGAAAAGGTCGGCGGAGCGCTGATAGAGCTGGCAGGAGAGGCCGGGTCGCTCGCTTTCCGGCTGGTGGACGAAGAACTGAAACAAGCAATGGCAGGGCGGGAGGGCCATGCGGTTGAGTTCTCCAGGGTTCCAGGCGACGACGAGATGTCGGCGCGAGTGGGGATCGCCGCGCAAGCCGTGGACAAGCTCGGCAATCTGATCGACCTGGCGGCCGTCGGGGGACGGAAAGGAACGCCACTGGCGGCCGTAGACCGGGCCGAGGTCGCCGTGTTCGTCGGCCCACTCGTCCCAAATGCGGACACCGTTGTTCTTGAGGTAGGCGATGTTGGTGTCGCCCTTCAGAAACCAAAGCAGCTCGTGGATGATCGAGCGCAAGTGCAACTTCTTGGTGGTCAAGCAGGGAAAGCCTTCGCGCAGGTCGTAGCGGACTTGCCGGCCGAATACCGAAAGGGTGCCGGTGCCGGTGCGGTCGGATCTTTCTTCGCCGTTCGCCAGCACGTCGCGGAGCAGCTGCAGGTAGCCTTGCATGGGCGGATGCTGACGAATCGGCGTCCGGGAACAAGCCCGGGAGTTTACTTCGTAAACGCGGGACTTACGCGATCGCGTAATACATGAACGCGGAGTTCGGCGCATAGTGACCCCGTCAGCGCGAGGCGCTTCCTTGCTTCAAGCCTGACCCCGATTCCGGTTGTCCCCCCCGAAAAAGGAATCGGCTATTCCCCCCCGAAAACAAAGTCCCCGGGCGCTGGTGACCCCCACTAGCGCCCGGGGATTTCGGTTTTTGGAAACGTTGATGGGGAATCGGGATGAGGCGGCCCCGAGCGGGCGAGCGGGAAGAATCCCGAAGGGGCTTGGGTAAGGAGGCGAGCCGGGGCTCTCCCGTCCGGCGGCCGGAGACAGCTGCTCCTGTCGCAAGCCGGAGGCTCGCGTCACTTGGAGCGCCGATTGTGAAATCGGCACGAGTGGTCCCTGGATACGGAGATTCTCTGGCCCCCCGAATTCAGGGCATGGCGGTCTCGTGGCTCATTTGGCGAGGCGAGCGGGAGGCCGATTTCATCATCGGCGCTCCATCGGCTCGGCGTTCCCTCCTGCTCACTCGACTGTCACCGATTTCGCGAGGTTTCTCGGCTGGTCGATGTCGCAGCCGCGGTGGCGGGCGATGTGGTAGGAGAGCAGCTGAAGGGCGACGGCGGTCGGGATGGTGGCGACGAGGGGGTGGCAGCGAGGGACCTCGATGACGTCGTCCATGAAAGCGGCGGCTTCTTCATCGCCTTCGGTCACCACGCCGAGGATGCGGGCCCCGCGGGCACGGCATTCCTCGACGTTGCCGAGGGTCTTGTCCTTGCCGGCGATGTCGATGGCCAGCGCGACGACCGGGGTGCCTTCTTCGAGCAGGGCGATCGGGCCGTGCTTGAGCTCGGCGGCGTGGTAGCCCTCGGCGTGGATGTACGAGATTTCCTTGAGCTTGAGGGCGCCTTCGAGCGCGACCGGATACAGGTAGCCGCGGCCGATGAAGAAGGCGTGCTCGTTTTGTGCGTAGCGCTGGGCGACCCCCGCGATCTTGTCGCTCTGCCGGACGGTCTTTTCCACCAACTCGGGCAGGCTCTCGATCTCGCGCGCGAGTCGGATGCCTTCATCCCGGGAAAAGCGACGGCCGCGGCCGAGCTTCACCGCCATCATGAGCAGCACGGCGACCTGGCAGGTGAAGGCTTTCGTCGAGGCGACGGAAATCTCAGGCCCGGCGTGGAGGTAGACGCCGCGGCCGGTCTCGCGGGCGATGGTGGAGCCCACGACGTTGCACAAGCCCATGACAAAGGCACCCTTCTGGTTCGCCTCGCGGACGGCGGCGAGGGTGTCGGCGGTCTCGCCCGATTGGGAGATGGCGACGACAAGATCGCTGCGGGTGATGAGCGGGTTGCGGTAGCGGAACTCGGCGGCTTGCTGGACCTCGGCGTGGACGTCGGCGAGATCCTCGAACGCGTATTCACCGACCAGCCCGGCGTGGAGCGAGGTGCCGCAGCCGACCATGACGACGCGGGAGATCTCCGCGAGGTCGCGGGCGGAGGTGCCCATGCCGGAGAGGACGGAGGAGCCGAGGTTGAAATCGAGCCGGCCGCGGATGGCGTTTCGCAGGGCATCGGGCTGCTCATGGATTTCCTTGAGCATGAAGTGCTCGAAGCCGCCCTTTTCCGCGGCCTCGGCATCGAAGCCCAGCTCGGCGACTTCGCGGGTGACCGGGATGCGGTCGAGGTCGCGGATCTCGACGTTGTCCGCGGTGACGATGGCGATGTCGTTGTCCTCCAGATAGATGACCTGGCGGGTGTGGGAAATGATGGCCGAGGCGTCGGAGGCGACGATCGTCTCGCCATCGCCGACACCGATGACGATCGGGCTGCCGCGGCGGGCGGTGATGATTTTCCCGGGCTCGCGGGCGCACACGACGGCGATGCCGAAGGTGCCTTCCACCTGGTGAAGTGCGTCGCAGACCGCTTGGAAGAGGTCGCCCTTGTATCTTTCGCCGATGAGGTGGGAGAGCACCTCGGTGTCGGTCTCGGAGTAGAAATGATGGCCCGTGCCCTCGAGGCGGGCGCGCAGCGGGCGGTAGTTTTCGATAATGCCGTTGTGGACGAGCGCGATCTCACCCGACTCGTCGAGGTGCGGGTGGGCGTTGACCTCCGTCGGCGGGCCGTGGGTGGCCCAGCGGGTGTGGGCGATGCCGGACAGGCAGTTGGCGAAACGCTCGGCCGGCCATTCGCTGCGGGCCTTTTCATTAAGCGAAGCGACCTTGCCCGGTGCCTTGCTGACGATGATCTTGCCATCCTCAATGACAGCGAGACCGGCCGAATCGTAGCCGCGGTATTCGAGGCGCTTGAGGCCGTTGATGAGGACCCGCGGGGCGGGGGCTTTACCGATGTATCCGACGATGCCGCACATACTAGGACGATGGTAGATGTTGGATGTTAGTTGGTGGATGGGAGGTCGCGTTTGACGATCTCGCCGGGGAGCGTGGTGGCGCCGGGGCCGATCTTCCGGGCAGGGTAGATGGAAGTGTTGATGCCGGTGTGGACGCCATCGCCGATGACGGTGCCGAACTTTCGGCGGCCGGTATCGACGACCTTGCGGCCGACCAGCGTGCGATGGTTCCTGCCGTCATGGCGGAGGTTCGAGGTGATGGTCCCCGCGCCGAGGTTGACCTTTTCCCCGAGGACCGAATCGCCGACGTACGAGAGGTGCCCGACATTGGTGCCGGAGAGCAGAATGGAGTTCTTCACCTCGACCGCGTTGCCGACGTGGCAGTGGTCGCCGATCGAGGTGTTGCCGCGGATATAGCAGTTCGGGCCGATCTTGCAGTTCGCTCCGATGATGACATTTCCCTCGATGTAGACGCCGGGCAGGATGCGGGTGCCGGGGCCGACGTGAACTTGGCCATCCAAGATCGCCAACGGATGGATTCTTCCGTCGGACTTGGCCGAGGCAAGGGCGTCCCAATCTGTCTCAAAAGAGCCTACGTAGAGTTCGTTGGCGCGCAGGAAATCCCACGAGTGGACGATGACAAACGACTCCTGGGCCGGCACAAGCACGTCGGTGTCCGGCTCACCGCCCTTCCATGCGAGGGGAGTTCCTTCCGCATCGACGAGCGCACCCTTTCCGGCCTCCTCCAGCGTGGCGAGATCGGAGGGGGAAATCCAAGCATTCGGATGAAACGACCAGCCCGGCCCGAAGGCGGCCTGGTGGTCGCGCAGCGGGCGGTTGCCGATCGGAAAATCGGGGATCGAGCGGGTGAGAAGAACGGGCATGATGAATGCGGATGGCGGACGAAATTCCCTGCTGCTGGCTACCTGCGACTCCTCAGGCCGCTCCGAGTTCTTGCTGGACGATGCGGATGAAGCGGCCGGTCCAGTCTTCAACGGTGTCGGCGTCGCGGTGCTCGACGAGGATGCGGATCTTGTTTTCGGTGCCGGAGTAGCGGATGAGCTGGCGGCCGGCATCCCCGAAAGTGGCGTCGGCTTCGGCGATGGTCTGGGACAGGCCGGGGAGGGTGTCGATGGGCGGCTTGGAGGCGACGGGCAGGTTGATGAGCTTCTGCGGGAACTCGGTCATGCAGTTGGCGAGCTCGGCGAGGCCGGCATTTCTGCGCTTCATCATGCCGAGGATCTGCAGCGCGGAGAGGATGCCATCGCCGGTGGTGGCGTGGTCGGCGAAGATGAGGTGGCCGGAGTTTTCGCCTCCGAAAGAGTGGTTGTTTTGGCGCAGCGCCTCGATGACATGGCGGTCGCCGACCGGGGTGGTGATGACCTTGATGCCGTTTTTCCGCATCGCCTCGTGCAGGCCGAGGTTGCTCATCACGGTCACCGCCACGGTGTTGCCGCGGAGTTTTCCCTGCTCCTTCAGGGCCAGCGCGCTGAGGGCGAGGATGCGATCGCCGGAGACGGCCGTGCCGGTGGCGTCGGTGAAGATCACCCGGTCGGCATCGCCATCGAAGGAAATGCCGAGATCGGCACCATGGGCGCGGACGAGCTGGCCGGCGTGCTCGGGGTGGAGCGCGCCGCAGCCGTCGTTGATGTTGATGCCGTCGGGCGTGCAGCCGGTCTTGATGACCTCGGCGCCGAGTTCGCGGAAGATGAGCGGGGCGATGAACCAGGCGGCGCCGTGGCCGCAATCGACCACGATCTTGAGCCCGTGGAGCGGGATGTTGTCGGCAGTGTGCTTGGCGTATTCGATGTAGCGGCCGCGGGCGTCGTCGATGCGATGCGCCTTGCCAATCCGCGCGGGCGGGACGGCGGGGGCGTCGCCTTCCTCGCCGAGGATGTAGCGCTCGACGAGGCCCTCGAGCTGGTCGTTGAGCTTGAAGCCGTCGGGGCCGAAGATCTTCAGTCCGTTGTCCTCGAAGGGGTTGTGGGAGGCGGTAAGCATGATGCCGGCGGCGCAGCCCATCGATTTGGTGAGGTGGGCGATGGCCGGGGTGGGCAGCGGACCGGGCAGATAGACGTCCATGCCCGAGGAAACGAGACCCGCGGTGAGGGCGGTTTCGAGCATGTAACCGGAAATGCGGGTGTCCTTGCCGACCACGACGCGGTTGCGGCGGTTGCCGTCGGCGCGGAGGACTTGCGCCACCGCCTGGCCGACCCGCAGAGCGACCTCCGGGGTGATGGGGAACTCGTTGGCGCGGCCGCGGATGCCATCGGTGCCGAAAAGTTTCATGCGGGCTTATGTTCATAGAAAAATGAACTGGCAAGCTGGAAATGAGAATTGGATTCGGGGACGGACCCCTTCGAAGGGTGTTTGTTCAAGAATTAATGAACACAAGACTCGGTGGACGGAAAGAGGTGAGATTTCCAAAACAGTGACTTCCGTCCCCGTCCCTCCGTGCATGATTTGCCCGCCCATTCAGTGGGTTCAGGAATGAGTCGTGATTTTCGCTCGCCGGGCTTCGTGGGGGCGGGGAACTTGAAGCATGCAGAGGACGGCGGTGCTGAATGTGGTCGGGTTGTCGGCATCCTTGCTGGATGAGCGGATGCCGCGGCTGCGCGCCTTCGCGGAAAGAGTCGGCCGCCAAAGCTTCAGGCCGGCCTTTCCGGCGGTGACGTGCACGGCACAGTCGTCGATGCTGACCGGACTCCCGCCCGCGGAGCACGGGATCGTGGGCAACGGCTGGTATGACCGCGAGTCGGCGGAGGTGCGGTTTTGGAAACAAAGCAACCGCTTGGTCCGGGGCCGGAAGATCTGGGAGGTCGTCAAGGAGCGCGATGCGGCGTTTACCTGCGCGAACCTGTTCTGGTGGTACAACATGGCGACGGCCGCGGATTTCGCGATGACGCCGCGGCCCTTGTATCCCGCGGATGGGAGGAAGGTGTTCGACATCCACACGCAGCCCATGGGCTGGCGGGAGGAGGTGAAGGCGGCGCTCGGCGAGTTCCCGTTTCCGTCGTTCTGGGGCCCGATGGCCGGAATCGCGTGTTCCGAATGGATCGCCGCGGCGGCGAGGTGGACGGAGGAAAAGGCCTCGCCGACGCTGTCGTTGGTGTATCTGCCGCACCTCGACTACGGCTTGCAGAAATTCGGTCCCGGCGCACCGGAGATGGACAAGGAGCTGGGCGAGATCGACCGGGTGACGGGAGAGCTGATCGACTTCTATGAGGCGCGGCAGGTGAAGGTGATGGTGGTTTCCGAATACGGGATCGGGCCGGTGGAGCGGCCGGTGCACCTGAACCGGCTGATCCGGCGAAAGGGCTGGCTGCAGGTGAAGGACGAACTCGGGCGCGAGACGCTGGACGTGTTCGGCTCGGAGGTCTTCGCGGTGGCCGATCACCAAGTGGCGCACGTTTACGCGAGGAAGGGGGCGACGCCTGAGCTGCGGGCGTTTCTGGAGCAGATCGACGGCGTGGCCGAGGTGCGGGAGTCGATCGATGGCGAGCGCAGCGGGGACTTCGTGGTCGTGGCAGAGCCGGACGCGTGGTTCACCTATTACTACTGGGAGGACGACGCCAAAGCGCCCGATTTCGCGCGGACCATCGATATCCACCGCAAGCCCGGATACGATCCGGCGGAGCTGTTTCTCGACCCGGCGATCCGCGCGCCGAAATGGGAGGTGGCGAAGTTTCTCCTGAAGAAGAAGCTCGGGCTGCGCGGGCTGCTGGAGGTGATCCCGCTGGATGCGAGCCTGGTGAAGGGTTCACACGGGCGGGACGCGGTGGAGGAGGGCCTGCGGCCGGTGATCCTGGGAGCGGCGGGGGCGGTGAACTCGGCGGAGGATGTCTTCCGGGAAATGCTCGCCGCGATCGGTGCCGGGGCGCCTTCGCCCCACGGGGAGTGAAGCGGCCTCGCGAGCGATGGGAGGAAAGCGTGCCGTCTAAAATTTCTCCGCGGTCCGCCGGCGTTTCTCGAAGATCGCGGTTTCCCCGTAGCCGCAGGATTTGGCCAGCTCGGTCGCCGGGGCGAAGTCGCGGGCGACTTCGGCGGGGGTGTGGGCGTCGGAGGAAATGACCAGCGGGATGCCGGCGGCGCAGGCCAGCTTGAGGAAGTCGGCGCTCGGGTAGGCTTCGGCGCAGGGTTTGTGCCAGCCGGCGGTGTTCAGCTCGATCGCTTTTCCGGCACCGGCGATCGTCTCCACGACCGGCTCGTAAAAACGGGTCAGGTCGCCGCCAGGGGCGTAGGCGAATTTTTTCACCAGGTCCGGGTGGGCGAGAATGTCGAAAAGGCCGCTGGCCGCCATCTCGGCGTAGGTTTTCCAGTAGTGGGTCCAGACGTCCTCCACGTCCGCCTCCGCCCAGCGGCCGAGCCACTTCGGGTTGTCGAAATCCCAGGTGCCGAGATAGTGGACGGAACCGATGAGGTAGTCCCAGTCGTAGCGCCCGGCGAGATCCTCGATCCAGCCCTCGCAGCCGGAAAGCCAGTCGCACTCGAGGCCGGCCCGGACGGCGAGGCGGCCATCGGCATGGCGGCGGCCGCGCTCGATGAGTTCGAAATACCGCGGCAGGTCGGCCTCGCGCATCCGCCAATCGTCGAAGGGTTCGGGGCGGGCCGGGGCGTGGTCGGACATCCCGAACTCGCTCAACCCGGCGGCGATGGCCGCCTCGACATAGGCTTCAGGCTCACCTTCCGCGTGAAGGCAGAGCGGCGTGTGGGTATGATAGTCGGCGGGCAAGGCGGATTCAGGGTTGCGGGTGTTTCCTAACGGGCTCTATCTTGGAGCGGGCGCCGCCCTCCATCCTTGATGAACTTTGAAGCAAGCCAAGCTCAAGCTGTCGCACGATTCACCGATCCCCTGATCGCGCAACTCAAACGGCATCCGAAACGGGTGGTCTTTTGCGATGGTGAGGACCTGCGCGTGCTGCGGGTGGCCGAGCGCCTGGTGAAGGCCGAAGCCGTAGTGCCCATGCTTCTAGGCGATGCGGCGAGAATACGGGCGATGGCGGACGAGCATGGGATCAGCCTGACCTTCGTCAAGGTGCTGGAGCCCCGCACGGCGGCCGACTTTCCGCTGTTCTGCCAGCGGTATGAAAAAATCCTCAAATACCGTGGTTCAGTGGCCGACGACATCGAGAGCGTGGTGTCCAAACCCGCGGTGTTCGGATCCCTGATGATCCAGTACGGCCAGGCCGATGCCATGGTGGGAGGCAATGCGTCGATGCCGACAGCTTTGTTCCGGGCTTTGATCCAGAGCATCAAGCCCCTGCCGGACGTGCCGAAATTCTTCGGGGTGACGGTGCTTTCGGCCCCCCACCTCGATCATTTCGGGGGCGATGCTCTTCTTTTCCTGGCCGACACGGGCATGATTCCCGAGCCCACCACCGACCAGCTTGCCGCGATGGCGATCGAGACCGGCAAGCTCGCCCGACACATGCTCGGACGGAGACCCCGCGTCGCCCTGCTCAGCCATTCCACCAAGGGCTCGGCCGGCACCGGACCCGCCCGCAAGGTCGCGGCGGCCGCGGCCTTGGCCCGCGACAAGGCGACGGAGGATGGCCTCGACCTGTGGATCGAAGGGGAGGTGCAGGCCGACGTGGCGCTCGATCCCGAGGCGGCCGAAATCAAGCTCGCCAAGGCGGAGGACCGGGCCTCGGCCGACGTGCTGGTTTTTCCCAACCTCGATGCCGCCCACATTTCCCTGAAGCTGCTCCAGCACTGCGCCGGGGCGGTGAACTTCGGTCCGCTGGTGGTGGGGCTTGCCCGGCCGGTGGCCCAGGTGCCGCGCACCGTGTCCGAGGACAGCCTTTTCGGCACTGCCGCCGCCGTGGCGGTGGAGGCCATCAAATATCACCACTTGTATCCCGACGGAGAGGTCTGACGACAGGCTTCAGGCCTCCGGTCCGAGGCTCTCGGCGAGGCGGCCGAAAAGCTCGGCATCCTCCATTTCCTCGTGAACCGCGAAGGCGGCCTCCAGATCCTCGACGATGCGAAGTACGAGGTCTCCCGGAGTAAACGGCAGTCTGAGCCGGGATCGGAGTTCCGGTGAGGCCCGCATCAGCCGGCGGGCCAGGACGTCGCTCTCGATCGGGCTCAGCCCGCCGGCGGGGTCGAAGGTGCGATGCCCCCGCTGCGCATCCGGGATCACCAGGTAGAAGGTCCCCGGGAAATTCACGCCCCGCATCTGTGCCCCGAGACGTTGGCCGATGAGGAGCAGGATCGCCCCGAGCCCGAGTGAGTTCCCGGGCGTGCCTTCAGCCAAGGCGGCGAGATCGTAGTGCCGGGGAACCAGATCGCCCCCGCGATCGACCTTCAGATAGTTTTCCAGCAGAAACCGGCACAGCGCCGCCTCGCCGCCCTTGGAAAAGGAGGGCTCCGCTTCCTCGGCCAGAAGGTCCAGGGCATCACCGAGCGGTTGTCGCAGGCTCACTCCGTCGTGGAGGAAATCGGAGATCGCCCGTAGCAGCGACTCGGCGGCCTCCCAGTCCTCGGCCAGTCCGCCGAGGCCCCGGGTCGGGACCACCCATTCTTCCGCCAGGCGACGGCGGCGGGCTGGGCGGAGCAGACGTCCCAAGGTGCGACGTTCCGCAGGATCGAGGGGAGCGGGAAGGTCATCGATCCAGTCGCTCACATCACCGTGGTAGGCTTCCAGCTCGCGCATGACCGACGACCGGACTTCCGGAGTCTCGTCATCGACCAGGCGGACCAAGGTAGCGAGGTGTTGCGAGCTGGGTCCGGGCGTCGACATGGGGAAACAGGCACGTCCGCGGAAAAAGGGTGGTGAGGACGGCCCGCTGCGGGAAAAATGGTGCGCGATACTGGGTTCGAACCAGTGACCCCCACCGTGTCAAGGTGGTGCTCTACCACTGAGCTAACCGCGCATGGAGCGGGACTTTTTAGGGCCCCTGCCGCGAAGGAGGCCGGAGGCTAGGGGCCCGATCGGGTGGATGCAAACGCTTTTTTCAACGAGTTGGCCAGACCGTTTCCGGCGGCATCGGCACCGGGTGCCGGGGCACGAAAAAGGCGGAAGCCCGGGGGCCTCCGCCTCTTTAAAAACATCAACCGACGCGAACAGTCCGATCACGGCGGAGGTGACGAATCTGTCGCTGGGAGTGAAGTTACTTCTTCTTGGCGGCTTTTTTCGCGGCCTTCTTGGCGGCTTTCTTCGCCACCTTCTTGGCTGCTTTTTTCGCTACCTTTTTGGCGGGGGCCTTCTTGGCAACCTTCTTGGCGGCCTTCTTGGCCACTTTCTTCGTCACCTTCTTGGCCGGGGCCTTCTTGGCGGCCTTTTTGGCCACCTTCTTCGCCGCCTTCTTGGCGGTTTTTGTCGTCTTCTTGGCAGGCATGGCTTTGTGTCGTTTTAGTTCGCGTTCGATGTTGGTTTTCTCTTCCGGAGTCAAAGTTCCGGCGGAGAGTAGCGCGAGGAGCGCCTCGCCAAGGCGTCCTCCGAAAGCGTTGGTCAGAAAGTCATCGGCCGCCTTGCCGGCGATCTGTTCCTGGCTGTAAGCCGCTTCGTAAGTATGGGCCCGACCCGAGCGGGTCCGCTTGACGAGCTTCTTGCGCTCGAGGCTCTGCATGACGGACAGAACCGTGGTATAGGCGCGATCCTTCCCGTCCGGAAGTGACTCAAGTACGCCGCCTACAGTAGACGGTCCTTCGTGCCAGAGGACGGAAAGGGCCTGCAATTCTAGATTGGATGGTATCGCTGGCATCAGAGGTTGCTCTGTTTGTTACCACCATGAAGCTAGTACTACATATACCTGTCAAGTTCAAACACCCCGACATTTTAAATTTCCGAAATAATTTTTCCGGGTGCGCGCTGTCGCCTACGGCAGGTGGCGTAGATGAGCCGGCGGGGCGATATCAGTGGCTCGGGGCGCCAGCCGGGCGCTTGAAGCCGGGAACGATTTTCTGGATCGCGCTCCACAGCTCGTCCTCGCTCGGATGGCCGTTGAAGAGGATGCTTCCGTCGAGGTCCACCAGCACCATCGTGGGTGCCGACTGAATGCGCAGCAGGGGCGCCAGCGGCCGCTTTTTTCGGTCCAGCACCCACGGACCGGCGGGACGTTTTCCCAAGGACTCCAACATCGCGAGGGTGTCGGTGCGCGTCTCTTCGTCGGACTCGCCGACGATGGACATGACCGCGATGCCGGCTTTCTCAAGGGAGGAGGCGAGCTTGGCGAAGTCGCCGAGGCTTTCCTCGCACTCGCGACTCCAGGGAGAAAAGAAGTGGATGAGGAGCGCCTTGCGATCGCCGACGACTTCGTGAAGTGTCGTACTTCCGCCGTCGAGGGTCTCAAGGCTGATGCTGAAATCCAGGTGCAGGTTCCGCATCGCCTCCTGCAGGCGCAGGCGCTCGATGTGGGGCGCGAAGGCGGCGCCCTGTTTCGGGCTCAGCCAGAAGGCTTCGGTGATGTGCTGCTTGAAGCCGGCGGTGTCGTCCTTTTCGAGGCAGGCAATGGCCTGGGCGTATTCAACGACCGCCAGCCAGTCCTCGCGCACGCCGAAGATCTCGGAGTCGGCGAGCTTGAAGCTGTCCCGCCGGGCCTGGAACTCCGGTGCGAGGCCGGCGATCATCTCGTCTTCGCGGCGATCGACGGAGTAAAGAAAGCGCGCCTCCAACACCGATTGGTCGGAGGCGCCGAGCTGGCGGGCGCGGTCGATGGCTTTGTCGAGAGCCTGCTTCGACTCCCGCTCGGAAAGCATCAGGTCGACCGCCTCGCGGAGGCTCATGCCGGCCGCCGGCTCCTCCGCCCGGGCCAGGGGGGCGAGGGCGAGAAGGAGCGCGATGCCGGCCGCCCGCATCATCGGCCGGGAATGGTGAGGGTCTGGCCGAGCTTCACCGTCGTTTCGGTGGCGGCCATGCCGTTCGCCGAGCGCAACGCGTCCTGCGAAACGCCGTATTTCTTGCTGATGCCCCACAGGGTGTCGCCCCTGACCACGGTGTGAGTGCGGCCGGAAGAGGCGACCGACGGGGCCGGGCTGGCGGTCGAGGGGGCGGGTGCCGGAGCCGGAGCGGCCTCTTCGTATGCGGCGCTGCCGTAGGATGGATCGGAGGCCGGCGCGTTGACGTCCTGATAGGGCGCGGATTCGTAACCGCCGGAGTTGGGAACACCATAGGGGTTCGAGGTGTCGTAGCCACTGGCGGTATCGTAGTTCTCGTCGCCCTTGAAGGTGCTGCATGAGGCAAGCGCGGAGGTGGCGAGGAGGGCGGTGAGGCGGATCTTTGGATTCATCGGTCTGGTAGGGTTCGGGTTCTCAGGCGGCCGGTTTGGAAAGAGAACGACACCCGGCGGGTGGTTTATTCAATCCTCCGAAAGAAGTCGATGGCCGTTTGCGTGGTGTGGGCGGCGAGTTGCTCGACCGATTCGCCGCGGGCTGACGCGATCCGTTCGGCAATGACCGCGACTCTTGCGGGTTCATTGCGCTCACCCCGATGAGGATGGGGCGCGAGATAGGGGGAGTCCGTTTCCAGCATGAAACGGCCTGCCGGAACCTTCGTCGCGACCTCCAGAACGTCGCCGGCGTTCTTGAAGGTGGCGACGCCGCCAAAGGACACCAGTCCGCCGAGGTCCAGCACCGCCTGCGCGTTTTCCCCATGACTGATGAAGCAGTGGAAAACCGCGCGCACCTCCGCGGCGTGCCGGCGGTAGATCGACAGGGCGTCTTGGAAGGAAGCATCGCCGCTGCGATCGCGGGTGTGGATCACCAGGTTGAGCCCCGCTTCCGCGGCGAGTCCGAAGTGGGCATCGAGAAGCTCCCGCTGGCGTTCGCGAAAACCGGTCTCGTCCCAGCCCTCGGGCGCGGGATGAAAGTAGTCGAGCCCCGTTTCCCCGATGCCGCACACGCGAGGATCGGCGAGGTGAGGCCGCAGCTGGTCGATGACATCTTGCGGAGCGTGATGGACGTCGCAGGGGTGGATCCCGATGCAGCACTTCACGCCGGGGTGCGCCGCGGCGATCTCGAGGTTCGGCTGGAGGTCATCGAGGCAGGTGGCCAACGTCACCATCCGCGTCACGCCCCCCTCGCGGGCCCGGGAAACGAGGGCTGCGACCTCGCCGCGGGGGAACTTGTGGGAGGCGAGGTGGCAGTGGGAATCGGTCAGCATGGGAAAAAACTCAGGCCTCCTGGGTGCGGGGCCGGTAGAGGACGGCGAACGGCACGAAGAGCACGGCGGTCGCGGCCATCAGGGCGGTGAAAAACCAGAAGTAGGCGGCCTTCTCCAGCTTGTTGCCGCCACCCAGGCGGCTGGTCAGGGTGAAGGGTTCGGAGGACACCTCGGCCTCCAGCTTGCCGCCGTGACGGATCAGCCAGGGCTCATCGGGGTGAAAGCGATCACTCCACGAAGCCTTCGTTTCCCCCGGGGCGCCCTCGGCCAGCGATACCAGCGTGGTGAGGTCCCAAGGGGTCTTCATTTCGCCATCGGCACCGGCACTGGTGAGGCGCATGGTGAGGGAATTCAGGATGTCGTAGCGGATCGCATTTCCCCACGGATCCTCGCCGAGCCCGCCGACTTCCTCAGGCGTGGGCGGACGACCCAGCTCGACGGCTTGCCGGCCGATCTTCTTCGCCAGTTCCTCCATGGCTTCGCGACCGGGAAACTCGGCGGACTTGAGCTTGCCGTTTTCCACCCGGGCGATGAGGTCGTCGTCCGTGCCGGTGGTGCCGTCGTATCCGGGAAGCACCACGTTTTGCGGCGAGTCCTGCCAGTCGGACGGCAGCCGGTGGATGGCAGCCTCCAGCTGCGTCTTGGCCGGCTCGTCGATCTGGATGAAAATATTGACCAGGGCGGTGATGCCGTTGCCCACGAACACGGAGAACAGGAACAGCGACATCATCATCGACTTCATGTGCTTCGGTGCCTGGGTGTAGGCGAACTCGAGGCCGACGATGGAAATCATGATCTCCGCCGAGGTGAGCACCACATAGGCGGCGAGTTGCCAGGTGACGTGAGGGGCCTGGCCGGCATCGATCTTTTCCTGGGCGATCGCGACCAGCGCGAAGGCACCCGTCATGAGAAACATCCCGGTGGCCATCTTCCGCAGCGGCGTCACGCGCACAACCTTTCCGACCGCCGGATAGATGCCGAAGGCGAAGACCGGGATCAGAAGCAGGATCAGGATCGGATTCGCCGCCTGGATCTGCGAGGGGAGGAGCTCGATGCCAAACAGATGGCGGTCCATCGACACCGCCTGGAATACCAGCGTCGAGGCCGTCTGATCGAACAAGCTCCAGAACACCGCCACAAACAGGAACAGCGGGATCAGCCATGCCAGCGACCCCAGGCCCTCTTTGGAAAACACCTGCCCCACGAAATCGGAGCCGCTCGCAGGCACGTGAACGAAGCGGTGGCGCCCGATCCAGAAAACCACCGTCGCAAGCGCCATCAGGATGCCCGGCAGGCCAAACGCCCAGTGCGGGCCATACCACTCCAGCAGCCAGGGGATCAGCAGATTCGAGATCGCCGCGCCGAGGTTGATGGAAAGATAGAACAGGTTGAAGACCTTCGTCAGCAGATGCTGGTTGTTCGGTCCGAACTGGTCTCCAACGTGGGCGGAAACGCAGGGCTTGATGCCGCCGGCACCGATCGCGATGAATCCCAATCCGGCCAGCAGCCAACCCTGCACGATGCCGCCGATCCCCATCAATGCCAGGCACAGGTGGCCCACGCAGTACACGACCGACAGCGTGATGATGGTCCGGTATTTCCCCCAGAACCAATCGGACACCAGCGCGCCGAAGAAGGGGGTGAAGTAAACCGCGGCGGTGAAGGCGGCCACATACACGGTGGCCTGCGTCTCGGACATCGACTCGCCTCCGAGGTAGCCGAGGTAGTTGGCCAGGAAGATCGCCAGCCCCGCCTTCATCCCGTAGAACGAGAACCGCTCCGCGGCTTCATTGCCCACGATGTGCGGGATGCCCGTCGGCAGCTTGGGAGAGTCGGAAGGTTCGGTGCGGTATTCGGCCATGGGTCGGTCGCCTGCGAGGCACGTTGGACGCCAAGATCTCCGGGAATTGCCTCGATCAGAAAATCCCCCGAGAACGGGATCACCAGCGAACGGCCGCCGCCGCCCAGGTGAGGCCGGCGCCGAAGGCCACCAGCACGACGTTGTCGCCCTTCTTGATGCGGCCGGAGCGGTGCGCTTCATCGAGCGCGATCGCCACCGCCGCCGCGGACGTGTTGCCGTATTTCTGGAGGTTGGTGAAAACGCGGTCGTAGGGGACGTCGAGACGCTCCGCGATCGCATCGATGATCCGCAGGTTCGCCTGGTGGGGCACCACCAGCGCGATGTCCTCGGGCTTCAGGCCCGAGCGCTCGATGACCAGCTCGGCGGATTGCTTCATCCGCGTCACCGCGTGCTTGAAGACTTCCTTGCCGAGCATCGACATCGTCGCCAGGCGCTGGTCGGCGTTCTCGATCGTGATCGGGCAGGCCGAGCCCCCGCCGGGAATATTGAGCAGGTGGGTCTGGCGGCCATCGGTGCCGACCTCGGTGGCCAGGATCTCCCCCTCGTCCGGAGAGCTGGCTTTTTTCAAAACCGCGGCCCCTGCCCCGTCGCCGAACAGCACGCAGGTCGAGCGGTCGTCCCAGTTGACGAAGGCGGACAGCTTTTCCGCGCCGATGATCACCGCATTGCTGAAGGCGCCGTCGGAAATCAGGCGCTTGGCGATCTTCATCGCGAACAGGTAGCCCGAGCAGGCCGCCGAGATGTCGAAGGCCACGGCCCCCAGCGCGCCGATCTTCTGCTGCACGTAGCAGGCCGTGGCGGGCGTGAGGGTATCCGGCGTGATGGTCGCCACGATGATCAGCTCGATCTCGCTCGCCTCCATCCCGGCCTGCTCGAGCGCCCGTTCGGCGGCCTTGGCGGCGAGGTGGGAGGTAAACTCGTCATCGGCGGCGATCCGGCGCTCGCGGATGCCGGTGCGGGTGACGATCCACTCGTCGGAAGTGGCGACCATTTTCTCCAGGTCGGCATTGGTCAGGACCTTCTCCGGAACGTAGCTGCCGGTGCCTGCGATGCAGACCGGCGTCTCAGAATGCGCGGCGCTCATGTCGGCGGCGAATCTGGGTGCTGGACTCCAACGAGGCAAGGGGGAAGGGGGGCTTCGATAAACCACCCGCTGGCGCCCCTCGTGTGAGGGGCGACACGTCGAGCCCTTCAGATTCCCGTCGCCGACGTTGTTTCAATCCGCGCCCCTCGTGTGAGGGGCGACGGGCACGCATTCGAGCTGATCCCCCTCACCGTTGTTTCAATCCGCGCCCCTCGTGTGAGGGGCGACGACTCCAGCCTGAGGTGAAGGTCTCGCACCACCTGTTTCAATCCGCGCCCCTCGTGTGAGGGGCGACATTCCCGTGTGGTCGAACTGGGGACGCGCCAAGGAGTTTCAATCCGCGCCCCTCGTGTGAGGGGCGACCGTCTGAATCCCTCGTGTCCATTCGTCACCGCGGAGGTTTCAATCCGCGCCCCTCGTGTGAGGGGCGACTCGCGTCCGCTCTGCAAGGTGCTTGGGTTGCCACGTTTCAATCCGCGCCCCTCGTGTGAGGGGCGACTACGTCTCGTCCAGCGCCGGCGGAGCAACGGATGGTTTCAATCCGCGCCCCTCGTGTGAGGGGCGACGTTACGACCTGCGCTCCGGCGGCACGCATGTCGTGTTTCAATCCGCGCCCCTCGTGTGAGGGGCGACGTTACGACCTGCGCTCCGGCGGCACGCATGTCGTGTTTCAATCCGCGCCCCTCGTGTGAGGGGCGACTCGCGTTCTTCGACTTCGCCCGCGGCGGCGACGAGTTTCAATCCGCGCCCCTCGTGTGAGGGGCGACTGGAGCGGGCGCGGCAGGCTGCGCGCGAGGCGGCGTTTCAATCCGCGCCCCTCGTGTGAGGGGCGACTTCCTGGAACTGTTGGATGCGCAGCCAGTCGATGTTTCAATCCGCGCCCCTC
The DNA here is from genome assembly GCF_040362925.1 of Haloferula sargassicola. Classification (NCBI taxonomy): domain Bacteria; kingdom Pseudomonadati; phylum Verrucomicrobiota; class Verrucomicrobiia; order Verrucomicrobiales; family Verrucomicrobiaceae; genus Haloferula; species Haloferula sargassicola. The sequence goes on along the minus strand of NZ_BAABRI010000004.1, from coordinate 1,350 downwards.
GTGTGAGGGGCGACGGGGCGCGGGCAAGAGCCGTCTCGGCCAGGGCATGTTTCAATCCGCGCCCCTCGTGTGAGGGGCGACGCGCCGGCGGGTCAAGGGATGGAGGATGCCCGAGTTTCAATCCGCGCCCCTCGTGTGAGGGGCGACAGGTGATCGTCGCCGTGAAGGTGGTCCCTGCGGTGTTTCAATCCGCGCCCCTCGTGTGAGGGGCGACCGGAGTGGCTGGAATCCCAGCAACGCCGCGAAGGGTTTCAATCCGCGCCCCTCGTGTGAGGGGCGACAACAGCAAGCGATCGCTCCTCGGCTGACATCATGGTTTCAATCCGCGCCCCTCGTGTGAGGGGCGACTGACCGCGCGGGAGATCGAGGCGCGGGAAAGCGAGTTTCAATCCGCGCCCCTCGTGTGAGGGGCGACCGGCAGCGACCAGTCCTCCATGTCGGAGAGCTTGTTTCAATCCGCGCCCCTCGTGTGAGGGGCGACTGGGCTTCATCCTGATCAGCTCCGGACCGCACGTGTTTCAATCCGCGCCCCTCGTGTGAGGGGCGACGGTGAAGCCGGGGCACATGTTCAGCTTTCCGCGGTTTCAATCCGCGCCCCTCGTGTGAGGGGCGACCCTTTGCCGCTTTCATACGACAAGAACGCCGCGAGTTTCAATCCGCGCCCCTCGTGTGAGGGGCGACGCGGGTAGACCTCGGGGTGACCCTCAAACCAATTGTTTCAATCCGCGCCCCTCGTGTGAGGGGCGACAGGCGGGCGAGAAGCCGGAAAGCGATGATCTGATGTTTCAATCCGCGCCTCTCGTGTGAGGGGCGACCCTGCTCTTCAACGCCATCGACCACCGCGAGTGGTTTCAATCCGCGCCCCTCGTGTGAGGGGCGACCCGCGGGTGACGGAGGTCTCGAAGATCTCGCTGCCGTTTCAATCCGCGCCCCTCGTGTGAGGGGCGACGCCTGCTCTTCAACGCCATCGACCACCGCGAGTGGTTTCAATCCGCGCCCCTCGTGTGAGGGGCGACGCCGAGTGCACCGCCGCCATTGCCGAAGCCTACGTTTCAATCCGCGCCCCTCGTGTGAGGAGCGACCCCCGTCTCCACCGACCCGGCGGGGAGCGTGATCAGTTTCAATCCGCGCCCCTCGTGTGAGGGGCGACCGCCCGCGGGATGTGGTAGCTTAGGGGCCGCGATGTTTCAATCCGCGCCCCTCGTGTGAGGGGCGACTTACCTTGAGCCGGACCCCGAAAATCGGTCCAATGGTTAAGCTATGATTGTGGAGCGTGGGTTGGTACCGCAAACCGAACCGAACACGCACAAAATGAAAGGCAAACGCAGAAGACACGACCCCGAGTTCAAG